>NZ_RZSR01000669.1:0-3419 GCF_004023265.1 Mesorhizobium sp. M1A.F.Ca.IN.020.06.1.1 | reverse complement strand
CTCCGATCCTAACTCGCCCGATCAATGGCACCGCAAGACCAGACCCGCAAGGCCGCAGCCGAGAAGTGCGTATCCGGAGATAGCAGCATCGCCGTCCGCCTGCTTGCCTGGTACGACGCGCATCACCGCAACCTGCCCTGGCGCGTGACGCCGAGTGCGTTCTCGCGTGGGACAAAACCCGACCCTTATCGCGTCTGGCTCTCCGAGGTCATGCTGCAGCAGACCACGGTCGAGGCGGTGAAAGCCTATTTCCGGACGTTTGTCGAGAAATGGCCGACCGTCGAGGCGCTGGCGGCAGCGCCGGCCGAGGAGGTCATGAAGGCCTGGGCCGGGCTCGGCTATTACTCGAGGGCACGCAATCTCAAAGCCTGCGCCGATCTCGTGGCGCAGCGGGGCGGCCGCTTTCCCGACACCGAGGCAGGATTGAAGGAATTGCCGGGCATCGGCGCCTACACGGCGGCCGCCATCGCGGCGATCGCCTTCGACCGGCCTGCCGCCGTCGTCGACGGCAATGTCGAGCGTGTCATCTCGCGGCTCTATTCGGTGGAGACGCCGCTCAGCGAGGCCAAGCCGGAAATCCGAGCGCTGGTCGAGAAGCTCGTGCCAGGTGCAAGGCCCGGCGATTTCGCCCAGGCGATGATGGATCTCGGCGCAACGATCTGCACGCCGCGGCGGCCGCGCTGCATGCTGTGCCCGCTGCGCGAGGATTGCAGCGCGATCCTGTCAGGCGATCCGGAGCGCTTTCCAGTCCGCCTGCCCAAGGGCGACAAGCCGCTCAGGCGCGGTGCTGCCTTTGTCGCTCAACGCGATGACGGCGCCATCCTGCTGCGCAAACGGCCGGACAAGGGGCTGCTCGGCGGCATGACCGAGGTGCCGACCACGGCGTGGACGGCGCGGGCCGACGGCGCTACGACGGCGGACGCAGCGCCCATTTCGGCCGACTGGCGGCGCGCCGGGCGGATCGGCCATGTCTTCACCCATTTCGCGCTCGAACTCGACGTCTTCCATGCCCACATCAGGGGTGATGCGCCCAACGGGCATTTCTGGTCGCTAGCCCACGAAATTCCCGGGGAAGCGCTGCCCACCGTCATGAAAAAGGTAATCGAGGCAGCGATACCGGGCGCAACCAAAAAGCAAGCCCCGCTGCGCCCGCGTTGAAAGGACCGCAATGACTGACATCCGCCACATCGTGTTCGATATCGGCAAGGTGCTGATCCACTACGATCCGGACCTTCCGTTCAGCCGGCTGATCCCGGATGCCGAGGAGCGGAAATGGTTCTTCGACAATGTCTGCACCAGCGCCTGGAACATCGAGCAGGATCGCGGCCGCACCTGGCAAGACGCCGAGGCGCTGCTGATCTCCGAACACCCCGATCACGCCGAGAACATCCGCAACTTCCGCCGCTGCTGGCACGAGATGGTGCCGCATGCCTATGACGACAGCGTCGCCATCATGGTCGGCCTTATCGACAGGGGCCGCGATGTGACCATGCTGACCAATTTCGCCGCCGACACGTTCGCCGAAGCCCGCCGGCGCTTCGACTTTCTCAATCGGCCGCGCGGCGTCACGGTCTCGGGCGAGATCGGCCTGATCAAGCCGGACCAGGCCATCTACGACCGTCACGTCGCATCCTTCGACCTGGAGCCGGCCGCCACACTCTTCATCGACGACAGCCAGAAGAATGTCGACGGCGCCAAGGCCGCCGGCTGGCAGGCGGTGCTGTTCACCGATGCCAAGGCGCTTCAAGCGGATCTTGAACGGCTCGGGATTGCGGCCTGAACTGAATCACTTGCGGCAATCGGTTGAGCTTTCGATTCAAGCGGATCAGCCGCCTGCCCGCTCCATTCCGAGGCGGGCGATGCGGCGCAATTCGTCGATCGGGGTGAGGCCGCCGCTGCGCTCATAGTGCCAGAAGGTCCAGCCGTTGCAGGCGTCCAAACCCTGCACCTCGGCGCCGATCTTGTGGATCGAGCCGGCGCTGTCGCCGATGGCCAGCGTGCCGTCGGCGCGCACCTTGGCCGCCCAGCGCTTCTTGGCGTCGTAAAGTGTGGCGCCCGGCGCCACCAGGCCGGTGTCGATCAGGCTTATGAAGGCGACGCGCGGCTCGGCGCGCTTGCCGGACAGCACGGTGAGGTCGGCCTCATCCAGCGGGCGCACGGCGGCGATGCGCTCATTGGCGGCATCGATGTAGGATTGCTCGCGCTCGATGCCGACGAAGTGACGGCCGAGGCGCTTGGCGACCGCACCCGTGGTGCCCGAGCCGAAGAAGGGATCGAGCACGACATCGCCCGGCTTGGTCGAGGCCATCATGATGCGGGCCAGCAGCGCTTCCGGCTTCTGCGTGGGATGCAGCTTGTTGCCGTTCTCGTCTTTCAGGCGCTCGGCGCCGGTGCAGATCGGGAAAAGCCAGTCCGAGCGCATCTGCAAATCGTCATTCGAGGCCTTCAGCGCTTCGTAGTTGAAGGTGTAGCCCTTGGACTTCTGGTCGCGCGAGGCCCAGATCATCGTCTCATGGGCGTTCTGGAAGCGGCGGCCGCGGAAATTCGGCATCGGGTTGGTCTTGCGCCAGACGACGTCGTTCAGGATCCAGAAGCCGAGATCCTGCATCCTGGCACCGACGCGGAAGATGTTGTGGTAAGAGCCAATCACCCAGATCGTGCCATTGGGCTTCAGCACGCGTCGCGCGGCAAGCAGCCAGGCGCGGGTGAAGGCGTCATAGGCCTCAAAACTCTCGAACCGGTCCCAGTCGTCGTCGACGGCGTCCACCTTGGACTGGTCGGGCCGATGCAGGTCGCCGTCGAGTTGCAGGTTGTAAGGCGGATCGGCGAAGATAACGTCGATCGACTTTTCGGGCAGCCTGTCGAGGGCGGCGACGCAGTCGCCTTTGAGGATCGTGTCCAGCCATTCGGACTGCTGGGGAGCGTGGGAAAGCTCGTCGAGAAGACGCACGGCAGACATCAAAACACCCAAAGCACGCGTTACGATTTACTGGCCGTTATGGTTACCGATCAGCGTAAACATTCGGTGAAGGTCGGGCGAGAGCCTGCGCCACTGATTTGCGAACATCGGCCCATTGGTGTATGCCGCGCCGCTTGGGCCAGTCAGGCCATTTTCCTCCCAGCTTCGGATTGCCATGCCCCAGCCAGACCTTGTCATCTTTGATTGCGACGGCGTGCTCGTCGATTCCGAAATCATCGCCGCGCGCGTCGAGGCCGAGCTTCTGACATCGGCCGGATACGAGATTTCGCCGGAGGAGCTTGCCGAGACCTATGCCGGACTGACCTTCAAGGACATCCTGATGCGGGTCGAGGAGAAATCTCACCTTCCCTTCCAGGCCTCGCTGATCGACCGCGCCGAGGAACTCGTCGATCGCAAGCTGCGCAGCGACGTGCGCATCATCGACGGCGCACGCGAGGCG
>NZ_RZSR01000668.1:0-3421 GCF_004023265.1 Mesorhizobium sp. M1A.F.Ca.IN.020.06.1.1 | reverse complement strand
GGCCGGCGATCCGCTGCCGATGGATGTGAACAAGCTGACGCCGGAGATGACCGTGGTCGACATCATCATGGAGCCGGCCGAAACGGCCCTGCTCAAGGCGGCGAAAGAGATCGGCTGCCGCATCCAGCCCGGACGCCCGATGATGGATTTCCAGGTCGAGGCCATGGCCGCATTCTTCGACATCGAGCGAAAGGAGCGCCACAATGGCTGAGGCTTCGACCGCGGTCGTCATCGGCGGCACGTCCGGGATCGGCCGCGCTATCGCGGAGCGCTTCGCCGAGGAAGGCTACCAGGTGGTCGTCGCAGGCCGGGACGCGAGCCGCGGCAAGGAAGCCGCCGAGGCCTGCGAGAGCGCCGGCGCCCCACGCGCCGTGTTTGTCCAGACCGATGTCGGCGATCCCGCTTCCGTCGAGGCGCTGGCGCAAGACGTCAGCAATGCGTTCGGCACCCCTCATGTCGTGGTCAACTGCGCCGGCATCCTGCAGAGCGGCAAGCATGTGCTCGACCAGGACCTCACCGAAGACGAGCAGATGTGGCGGATCAACTATCGCGGCACGCTGCTTGGCTGCCAGCTGTTCGGCCGGCTGATGTCGGCCGCCGGGCGCGGCGCGATCCTCAATGTCGGCTCGCTCGCCTCCTTCGCGCCGCTGTCGCTTCCGGCCTACACGCCCGGAAAGCATGCAGTGCTGGCGCTCACCCAGATCCTGGCTGCCGAACTCGGCCCGCATGGAGTCCGTGTGAACGCCGTAGCGCCGGGCTATACCCTCTCCGACGGGCTGAAGGCCAGGATCGCCAAGGGCGAACGCAACCCGGAAGCGATTCAGGCCACCACCGCGCTGCGCCGCTTCGTCGAGCCGCGCGATGTCGCCGAGGCGGCGCTGTTCCTCTGCTCCGACCGTGCCGCGTCGATCACCGGCGTTACGCTGCCCGTCGATGCCGGCTGGCTCGTCCAGGCGCCGTACGCGCAGTACCTGCAGGGCAATCCCATCCGGCAGACACCGGCAATCTGACGAGGAAGAATCCAGTGGGCGATATACAGCGCTTCGACTTCGACACCCGCATCCATCATGGCGTCATCCACAACGGCACGCTCTACCTGACCGGCCAGGTTGCCAGGCCGGGCCAACCGGCGGCCGACCAGATGCGCGAGGTGCTCGCCAAGATCGATGCGCTACTCGCCACGGCAGGCACCGACAAGACCCGCATCCTCCACGTCCAGATGTGGCTGGACGACGTGCGGGATTTCGACGAGGTCAATGCGGTCTGGGACGCCTGGATGCCGAAAGAGCATGCGCCGGCACGCTCTTCCGGCGAGGGGCGGATGGCCAAGCCCGGCATGCTGGTCGAACTGATCGTCACCGCGGCGGTTTGAATGGTCTCGCCGGTTCGGGCATCATCCCGAATCTGAACTTGAACGGCCCTAGTCTGGACTTGAACGGAAGGCCTGAATGACGAAGCGCAAGCCGCTTTCCACCGTCGTGGCGGAGAGCCTGGCCGAAAAAATCCGCTCCGGTGAGTTGCAGCCGGGCGCGCAACTGCCGACCGAGGCGGAGCTTTGCGCCGAATACGATGTCAGCCGCACCGTCGTGCGCGAAGCCGTGGCGCGGCTGCGCTCCGAGGGCATGGTGGTGCCGCAGCAGGGACGCGGCATGTTCGTCAGCGAAACGCCCGTGCCGCGCAATTTCTCGATCCCGGACGAGGCGCTGAGAACCTTGCCGGAAACCATCGCCTTGCGCGAACTCAGGTTGAGCGTCGAAGTCGAATCCGCCGGGCTCTGCGCCGAACGCCGCACCGACAAGGAGGCGAGCGACATCCGTGCCATGATGGATGACATCGACGCGCAGCGGGCCGACCCGGCAGCGGTCCAGATCCACTACGACTACGATTTCCACCTCGCGATCGCCAAGGCCGCGCGCAACGAATTCATCCATGGCTTCCTGGCCTATCTCGGGCCGATGATCGTGCCGCGCTTCCAACTCGGCTACGTCGTCGAGCCGGCCCTGAAGGACAGCTATTACGCGCGCATCCACAGCGAGCACAAAGCCATCGTCCATGCCATCGAAAGACAGGATGGCGGCAAGGCCCGCCAGGCCATGCGCAAGCATCTGCACAACAGCCTCGGGCGCGTTCGCGCCCTCGCGCGGGCTTCCGGAGTCGAGGCGACCGACGCGGAGCAAAAGGCCGCCGCAGCCTCGCTCTTCACCAAAATGAAAAGGCCTGCGCCAACGGCCGGTTAAGGCCGGGACGGGTTCGATCCTTCGCGTGAGCACCGAATGCGACTTGCCGCGCGTTGCGAAAGCCGTGTTTTTGTTCCACCGGCGACCGGAAACCCTCTCCCGCGCGCCGACGGGATTGTTTTCCTTTGGTTCGCAGCGTTGGAGGCCGCGCAGGCAGCGTGGAACGTTTGAGCTGCCGGAAAGGCTCTCGAAAGTTTATCTTTCCTTTTTGCTGCTTTTCTTGGTTTCGCGGCACCGGTCGAGGCCGCAGACTAAGATCAGGCAATAGGGGAAGCCCACGTGACGACAGCCTTCATCACAGGTGCGACGAGCGGCATTGGGCGAGCCATCGCCATCGCGTTGAGCGACGCCGGCTACGACGTCTATGCGGTCGGTCGCAGCCAGGCGGCGCTGAAAGAACTGCAGGCCGAGCGTCCTGGCATCCTGCCGATCGCCGTTGACGTTACCGACCGCGAGGCTTTGGAATCGGTCCTGGCCGATCTCACCATCGATGTGCTGATCAACAACGCCGGCATCATGCCGCCGCTCGGCAATTTCGCCGACATGACGATCGCAGACATCGACACCACGTTGGAGGTGAACCTCAGCGCGGCGATCCTGCTCACCCGCCTCGTCGTGCCGCAGATGCGCGAGCGCCAGTCCGGCCACATCTTGTTCACCGGCTCCGCCGCCGGCCACGCGGCCTATTCCAACATCGCCGTCTATTCGGCCACCAAGGCGGCGATCTCCGGCTTTGCCGCTGCCTTGCGCGCCGACCTCTCGCCGTCCGGCATACGCGTCACCGAGATCGTCGCCGGTCGGGTCGAGACGCAGCTCTACAAAGGCATCCTCGACGCCGACGCCCGGGCGGCGATGTACGCCGGAAAAGTAGTGCAGCCGGACGACGTGGGCAGGATGGTCGTCGCTGTGCTGGCGCTCCCCGCATGGGCCGACGTTACCCGTTTCGACATCATGCCGACCTGGCCGACCTCGCCCAGCGGCACCAAGTAAGGAAAACTGCAATGAAGGATCTTTCCGTTCTGATCGTCGGCGGCGGCGCCGGCCTTGGCGCCCTTCTCGCCCGCATGGCTGTGGAGGCCGGGGCGGCAAAGACCGGCATCATCGACATCAACCAGGAAGCCGCTGAGAGCGCTCTCGACGCGGCGAAAGCCAAGGGCGTGCCCACGGCTGCCGCAGCTTGCGAC
>NZ_RZSR01000667.1:0-3422 GCF_004023265.1 Mesorhizobium sp. M1A.F.Ca.IN.020.06.1.1 | reverse complement strand
CAGGATCGGCGAGCCCCCTCGATCCCTATGTGCAGCGGGCGCTGCAGCTGCACCAGGCAGGACGCCGGCAGGAGGCGGAGTCGCTTTACCGGCAGGTGCTGGGGCAGCAGCCTAATCATGCCGCCGCGCTGCATTTCCTCGGGCTCCTCCTGCATCAGACAGGTCGTAGCGAGGAAGGGCTGGACCTCATCGAGCAGTCGGTCACGCTGCAGCCCCAAAATGCCGATTTCCTCAACAACATGGGCACGGTGATGCGCGACCTCGGCCGCGTTGCCGCCGCCGTCGATTTCTTCCGCGGCGCGGTGGACATCCGCCCGGACCAACTCGCGGCGCGCGACAATCTCGGCTCGTCGCTGAAGC
This sequence comes from Mesorhizobium sp. M1A.F.Ca.IN.020.06.1.1, assembly GCF_004023265.1. Taxonomy (NCBI): domain Bacteria; kingdom Pseudomonadati; phylum Pseudomonadota; class Alphaproteobacteria; order Hyphomicrobiales; family Phyllobacteriaceae; genus Mesorhizobium; species Mesorhizobium sp. M1A.F.Ca.IN.020.06.1.1. The sequence goes on along the minus strand of NZ_RZSR01000667.1, from coordinate 3,062 downwards.
AGCTCGGCCAGTTCGAGGGCGCTGAGGAGATCTATCGCGGCACGATCGGCCGCAACCCGTTCCATGTCCGCGCCCGCATCGGCCTTGCCGAAACGCTGCAGGAAGCCGGGCGGCTCGACGAGGCGATTGCGCTCTTCCGCGAGTCGCTGTCGATCCGGCCCAAGGATGCCGAGCTGCTCTACGGACTGGGCGTCGCCCTGATGGAGAAGGGCAAGCTCGCCGAGGCCGCCGATCTTGCCCGCCAGGCGGTGGCGATCGCTCCGGCGATGGCGAAAGCCTGGCTTCTGCTGACCCAGGTCAAGCGCCAGACAGAGCGCGACGCCGAGCTTGCCGGCATGGAGGCCGAGCACGCCAAGGCGCCGCAGGACAGCCTTGCGCGCATGCAGCTTTCCTTCGGCCTCGGCAAGGCCAATGACGATCTGAAGGATTATGGCCGCGCCTTCGACTATTTCGCCGAGGGCAATGCGATCCGCCGCAAGGGCATCGACTACGACCCGGTGAGAACGCGCGACGAGTTCGAAGCGATGAAGTCGGCCTTCGACAAGGCCTTCTTCGAAAAGCACAGGCCGAGCGACATTTCCGACGACACGCCGATCTTCGTCGTCGGCATGCCGCGTTCCGGCACGACGCTGGTCGAGCAGATCATCGCCAGCCATCCGCAGGTCTTTGGCGCGGGCGAGCTCAGCATCCTGAAGTCGGTCGTCGGCAAGCAGTTTCCGATGAGCATGCCGGGCGGTTTTCCCTCAGGGATAGCCGACATGCCGGACAAGGCCTTTGCCGAAGCCGGGCAGGCCTATATCGACATGCTGCATGCCCGGTATCCGGGCTTCCGCCATGTCACCGACAAGATGCCGGGCAACTTCCTGCTGGTCGGCTTCCTGCACATGATGCTGCCGAAGGCGAAGATCGTGCATTGCGCGCGCGACGCCGCGGCCACGTGCCTGTCGATCTTCAAAGTGCATTTCCGCGGCGACAGCCATCGTTACGGCTACGATCTCGGCGAGCTCGCCGATTTCCATAACCTCTACACCGATATCATGGCGCATTGGCACAAAGTTCTGCCCGGCGTCGTCCACGACGTCCGCTACGAGGATTTCGTCGCCGATCAGGAAGGCCAGACGCGGGCGCTGATGGCGCATCTCGGCCTGCCTTGGGACGACAAGGTGCTGGCGTTCCACGAGACCGACCGGCCGGTGCGCACGGCGTCGGCCGCGCAGGTGCGCCAGCCGATGTATCAGGGCTCGGTCGACCTGTGGAAGCGTTATGGGGAGCGGCTGAAGCCGCTGCTCGTCAAGCTCCAGAACGGATAGAGCCGGGTTGGACTGGTAGGCCGCTTGCTCTCAGCCATCGCAGGCCTGTGAGATTAGCCGCTGCCTCGCAACCTCGTCATTCCAGGGGGAAGCAGGAGCTCCGCTCCTGCTCCGCCCTGGATGAGGACCGAATCGGCTGTGCTCAAACCTCGATAAATGGCTGGAAGCCGCCGAAGATCATGCGCTTCCCGTCGAAGGGCATTGTCGACCAGTCCATCTTGAGACGTTCGTCGGCCATCACTTTCGCCATGACCGCGTCGCGGCTCTGCCTGGATTCGTAAACGACCCAGGCAAAGATGACGACTTCGTCGTCCTTCGCCTGCACGGCGCGCGGGAACGAGGTCAGTTCGCCATAGGGCACGTCGTCGCCGATGCATTCGACATAGGCGAGCGCGCCGTGCTCCTTCCAGACGGCGCCGGCATTCGCAGCCATTTTCTTGTAGTCATCAAGATTTGCCTTCGGCACGGCAAGCACGAAACCATCGACATAGGACATGGGTAAAACTCCTTCGCTGAAAACGAGCGCCGGGCCGGCGGGGATACGACCCGGCGCGGGTGAGCGCGTCAGCCCTGGGATTGGCGGCCGACGCTTGCTCGCTGGGAAACCTATTTTACCGGCGCGTTCATCGCCCAGGCGACGCCGAAGGGATCCTTCACCTGGCCCCAGCGGTCGCCCCAGAACATTACCTGGAGGGGCGTGACGACTTCGCAGCCGGCGTCTACCGCGCGCTTCCACCAGGCATCGACGTCGTCACTACCGAGATGGAGTTGGAGCGTATAACCCTGCGCCGCCTGATGCGGATGGCCGTGCTCGGGATAGGCGTCGCCCAGCATGAGCGTCGAGCCGTTGACATAGAGATGGATATGCATGGTGCGGCCCTTGTCGTCCGGCGGATAGGCAAAGACTTCCTCGGCCCCGAAAGCCTTCTTGTAGAACTCGGCCGCCTTGATGGCGCCGTCGACCTGCAGATAGGGGGTCAATCCGCCAAGAACTTTGGCGCGGGGCGGGTTCTGGTCGGTCATTTCACGTGTTCCTCTTCACGGGTTGATTGTGCGTTGCGATCAAAAGACGGACGAGGCGACAGCAATCCTACACGGGCAGCGGAATTTTTTTAGCGGGCCGGGCCCGGACCGGCCGCGCAGCCGGTGAAGCCGATGACCGTCGCATGAACCCGTTGGTCACTTTCAAATGACGTCGGTCGAGAAGGTAGCTGTGCAGCGGCCGTTTCGCGTGTCGAGAATTTCCGGAAAACCGATGTCCTTGCGCAGGTCGGCCGGCAGCGAAAGCAGAATGCGCTCGCTGCGGTAGCGGGCGCGCGCCGTCGCATATTGGCTGGCGATGCGGCTGATGGATGACAAGATGGACATGATAAACTCTCCCTGGTTGGTGCCGTCAGCACCGTGTCGGCATCCCAAGGGACGAGGAATGCTGCGGCAATCCGACAGGTCACCGGAATTTTTCATGCGCGCCCGGAAAGCCGGCCCGTATAGGCCGGCCCCCCGTATAGGCCGGCCTTGTCGTGGCTATCAGCGCTCCGTCGCGGCCACCGAGCGGAAGAACCCTTCCGGACTGTCGACTTCGGTCAGCCGCCGCTTCTCGATCAGCCAGAACCGGTTGCCGATCGCGCGGATGAAGGAGCGGTCGTGCGAGGCGAGCAGGCAGCTTGCCTGATGCTTCAGCAACTCGTCCTCCAGCGCTTCCTGGCCGTCAATGTCGAGGTGATTGGTCGGCTCGTCGAGGAGGTAGAAATT
>NZ_RZSR01000666.1:0-3422 GCF_004023265.1 Mesorhizobium sp. M1A.F.Ca.IN.020.06.1.1 | reverse complement strand
GTGCCCCGCCGATAGGCGAGGATCACCGGCAGCGTCACCTTGCCCTCGCGGAAATCGTCGCCGACATTCTTGCCGAGATCCTTGCTGGAGCCGCCATAGTCCAGCGCGTCGTCTATGAGCTGGAAGGCAAGGCCGAGATTCATGCCATAGGAGCGCAGCGCCGCCCGGTCGGTGCGGGAAGCGAGCGCGATCACCGGACCGACCTCGGCGGCGGCCGAGAACAGGGCGGCGGTCTTGGCCTTGATGACGGCGAAGTGCTCGTCCTCGGTGGTCTCCAGATTCTTGGCAGCCGCAAGCTGCATCACCTCGCCCTCGGCGATGATGGAGGCGGCGCTCGACAGGATGTCGAGAGCCTCCAGCGAGCCGACTTCGACCATCATGCGAAAAGCCTGGCCGAGCAGGAAGTCGCCGACCAGCACGCTCGCCTGGTTGCCCCAGATCATGCGCGCCGTCTTCTTGCCGCGGCGAAGCGCGCTCTCGTCGACGACGTCATCGTGGAGCAGCGTCGCGGTGTGCATGAATTCGACTGCGGTGGCGAGCTTGACGTGCCCCTCGCCCGCATAGCCGAACATCTGGGCGGCGGCGAGCGTCAGCATCGGCCGCAGCCGCTTGCCGCCGGACGAGATCAGGTGGTTGGCGACCTCCGGGATCATCTCGACGTCGGAGCCGGCCTTCGACAGGATCAGCTCGTTGACCCGTCCCATGTCGGCTGCCGTCAGGTCGATGAGATCCTGGATGGAAGCAGGTTCCCGCTTGCCTTCGATATTCAGAACGACACCCACCACGATCACTCCCGTCTCATTGACGCGCCCGACAACACCCTGGTCCCGGTGGGACTCTAGGTCGGCACAACCGCGCACGGCAAGAGGCGAATTGGCGCGGTTTGGCTGGCGCTGGGCTGGCCTGGCGTTTACATGAGCGCCGCAACCTGCGATTTTCATTCCATGATCGAGCTTGTCCGCACCAACGACGCCGTCCTCATCTCCTTCGTCGAATCGCTCATGCGCGACGCCGGCATCGCCTGCTTCGTGGCCGACCAGAACATGAGCGTGCTCGACGGATCGATCGGCATCCTGCCCAGGCGCGTCATGGTCGATGCCGAGAAAGCCGATGCCGCGCGGCGCATCCTGAAGGATGCCGGTATCGAGAACGAGATCCGCCGGCAATAATGGCAGCATCAACCGCCCTCGCCCCGGACACGCCGGCCCACACGGTCGACGCCTTCCATCGCGGGCGCTTCTGGCTGGTGCAGCCGCGACAAGGCCACCGTGCCGGCATGGACGCCATGATGCTGGCTGCTGCCGTCCCGTCCGGCTTTTCCGGCCGGCTCGCCGATTTCGGCGCGGGCGCCGGTGCGGCGACGCTCGCCGTGCTGTCGCGCTGCCCTGAGGCACACGCGGTTCTGGTCGAGCGTTCCGAGGAGATGGCGGCCTTTGCCGCCGCCACGCTTGCCCACCCCGGCAACGCGCATCTCGGCGACCGCGCCTCGGTGCTTAAGGCCGACGTCACGCTTGCGGGACGGGCACGGCACGGAGCCGGACTTGCCGACAATTCGTTCGACTTCGTCGTCATGAACCCGCCCTTCAACGCGGCACAAGACCGCGCAACGCCGGACGCGCTGCGCAGAGAAGCGCATGTCGCGGAGGACGGCCTGTTCGAGCGCTGGATCAGAAGTGCGGCCGCCGTCGTCAAGCCGCGCGGCGGACTGGCGGCGATTGCGCGGCCGGAGCAGCTTGTCGCCATCCTGGATGCGATGGAAGGCCGCTTCGGCGATGCCGAGATGCTCTGCGTGCACCCGCGCCCAGACGCGGCGGCGATCCGCATCGTCGTCAGGGCGGTGCTCGGCGCGCGCGGAAAACTGTCGATCCGGCCTCCGCTCACCTTGCACGGCGCATCCGGCAACGAGCCGACGGAGCGGACCGAAATGATCAACAACGGGCTGGCGTCGCTGTTCGGCGATTGATCAGAGGCCGGCGATGCGGCATTGCCGTTGCGCGGCGAATTCCTACATGCCCGGGAGCAAGGATGAGGTCTGACCTTGCTCTAGCATCTCTTGTGGAGACAAGCTTTCGTGAAACGCTTCTTCAACCGCCTGCTGCCGAAATCCTGGCGCTCGACAGTCGTCACCATTCCGGTCATCCGGCTGCATGGCACGATCATGCCCGGCGGCGGCCAGTTCCGGCCAAGCCTGTCGCTCGCCTCGACGGCCGGGCTCATCGAGAAGGCGTTCGGCTTCGACGCGCCGGCGATTGCGATTTCGATCAACTCGCCGGGCGGCTCGCCGGTGCAGTCGCGGCTGATCTTCAAGCGCATCCGCGACTTGGCGGCAGAGAAGGACAGACGAGTGCTCGTCTTCATCGAGGATGTGGCGGCCTCCGGCGGCTACATGATCGCAATCGCCGGCGACGAGATCTTCGCCGACCCTTCCTCGATCGTTGGCTCGATCGGCGTCGTCTCCGCCTCCTTCGGCTTCCCGGAGCTGATGAAGAAGATCGGCATCGAGCGGCGCGTCCACACCGCGGGCCAGAACAAGGCCGTGCTCGACCCCTTCAAGCCGGAAAAGAGGGAAGACGTCGAGCGGCTGAAAGCCTTGCAGCTCGAAGTGCACGAGACCTTCATCGATCTCGTCAAGGAACGGCGCGGCACCAAGCTCAAGGACGACCCGGATCTGTTCACCGGACTGTTCTGGACCGCCAAAAAGGGTCTCGAGCTCGGCCTCGTCGATGCGCTGGGCGACATGCGCAGCGTGCTCAAGACCCGTTTCGGCGAAAAGACGCAGCTCAGGCTGATCACCGCGCCGCGCGGGCTTTTCGGCCGTTTCGGCTTGTTCGGATCGCGTTTTTCGGCGCCGGACATCGCCGCGGCCGCGGCCAGCGGCGTCATCGATGCGGCGGAAGAGCGCGCGCTGTGGGCGCGCTTCGGGCTTTGAAAAAGCCATGATTGCGTCTAGCATGGCCGCTTGACCGACCCATCCGGCCGGCCTTGCCGCGAGAAACGCGGGAGGAGTTGTGAGATGCCGTAGATCATTTTCTTCGTTGTCGTCGGCGCCGCCGCCTATTTCGGTTATCGCGCTTTCGTACGCGAGGCCGAGCGCGTGACGGCCAAGATCCGGCGCACCGAGAAGCAGGCGGCCAACGGCACGATGGGAACGCTGGTCAAGGATCCGAAGACCGGCGAGTACCGTCTGGCTAAGGACTGAACACCATCTCGCCAGCAGCCGACATTCTGGAGGCCGAGGCCAAGTCCCGGACATGGCTTGCGCCTGCCAAGATCAACCTCGCGCTGCCGGTTTACGGAGCAGCCTACAAAAGCGTATTCGTTCGCAGCCTTTTTGCGGCCCTGACTCACGAAAGCCTTTCCAGCTACGCGTTCGCGCTGTCGGAAATCGAGTACACGGATATACCGTTTTCTCGGAACTATCT
>NZ_RZSR01000665.1:0-3423 GCF_004023265.1 Mesorhizobium sp. M1A.F.Ca.IN.020.06.1.1 | reverse complement strand
GCCGACCGCGTCGTGGTGCTGCGCGACGGCATGCTGGCCGGCACGCTGCCGAAGAGCGACATCAATCACGACCAGATGGTCAAGCTGATGATCGGGCGCATGCTGAAGGAGCGCGAGAAAGCCGCGGAGGCGGGTCGCGCGCCGGGCGGCGTCGCACTCTCGGCGACAGCGGTGCGCACCAGCGCCTATCCCGACCACCCGGTCGACCTGGAGCTTCGGCGCGGCGAAATCCTCGGCCTTGCCGGGCTGGTCGGCTCCGGCCGCACGGAGCTCGCGCGCGTCCTGTTCGGCATCGACGAGCGGCTCGGCGGCAGTGTCGCGCTGGACGGCAAGGCGCTCAATGTCGGATCGGCCGCCGATGCGGTGGCGAGCGGCATCTTCCTGGTACCCGAAGACCGCAAGCTGACCGGCATCCTGCTCGACCTCTCGATCGCGCAAAACATTTCGCTGCCCAATATGCCGGCGCATGCGAAGCGCTCGCTGGTGTCGACCAGCGCGGAGCTCGCCACCGCCGAGAAGCAGAAGAAGGATCTCGGCATCAAGGCGCCATCGGTCCTGACCCGCACCGGCACGCTGTCCGGCGGCAACCAGCAGAAGGTGGTTCTGGCCAAATGGCTGGCGATGAACCCCAAGGTGATGATCCTCGACGAGCCGACGCGCGGCATCGATATCGGCGCCAAGGCCGAGATCTACGCGCTGATGCGGGCGCTGGCCGATGCCGGCGTCGCGGTGCTGATGATCTCCAGCGACATGGAAGAGGTGATCGGCGTCTCGGACCGCATCGCGGTCATGCATGAGGGGCAGATCTCCGGCATCCTCGACCGGGACGATTTCAGCCAGGAGAACGTGCTGTTGCTGGCGGTGGGCAAGAAGCCGAAGCTGGCGCAAGCCGCGGGAGGAGCGCAATGAGCAAGAAAGACCTCGGCCTGCTGGTCCTGATCCTGGTGGTCGGCGCGGTGGTCACGGCTATAAATCCGCGCTTCCTGTCGACGATCAATCTCGCGAACACCTCCAACCTGGTCGCGCTGTTCGGCATCCTTTCGATCGGCCAGGCCTTCGTCATCATCACCGGCGGCATCGAGCTTTCGGTCGGTTCGCTGATCGCGCTGCTCGGCACGCTGTTCATCGACTTCATCGCCGTGCGCGAGATGGACTGGCCGTTGGCCTTCGTGCTGATCATCGTGCTCGGCGCCATCATCGGCTTCGTGCATGGCTGGCTGATCACGCGGCTCAAGATGCAGCCCTTCGTGGTGACGCTTTGCGGCCTGCTGATCTACCGCGGCGTCGCCCGTTTCTACACCGCCGACGGCACGGCGGGCTTCGCTTTCGGCCAGAATTTCCCGGATCTCGAATTCCTGACCGCCGGCCGCTCCGGCGGGTTGCCGAATTCCTTCATCGCGCTGATCGTGATCGCCATCGTCATGTGGGTGGTGCTGCACCGCTCGGTGTTCGGGCGCTATCTCTATGCCATCGGCAAGAATGAGGAAGCGGCGAAGTATTCGGGCATCCGCACCGGACGCGTGGTGATCGCGGCATACGTGATCTGCGGTGTGCTGACGGCGCTGTCGGCGATCTACTTCGCCATGTACACGCGCTCGATCTCGCCGGCGAGCCACGGCCAGTTCTATGAGCTCTACGCCATCGCCGCGGCGGTGCTCGGCGGCTTCTCGCTGCGCGGGGGCGAGGGCTCGCTCGTAGGCGTCATCCTCGGCACCGTGCTGCTGCAGGAACTGCAAAACCTCGTCAATCTGCTCGGCATCCCGTCCTCCCTGAACTTCGCGGTGATGGGCGGCGTGATCCTGATCGGCGTGCTGGTCGACCAGCAGTGGGGTGTGTTCCGCGCCCGGCGCCGGATGATGGAGGCGTCGCGCCGGAACGTCGCCGGCGCGCCGGCGGAGTAGCTTCCCTCGTCCGATCTCGGCAGGCAGCGGGGCAGATTTCAACTTCGCGTGCTGCACACATTTTTTGGACGTTGGCGCCGACATCAACAAGTCTCGGCCCAACCTCCCACTCGCAAGCCGGCATCACCTGAATCAATACACCTCAGATCATGTCCGAAAGGTCCGAAAACGCCATCGCCTTGCGCAGCACCTCGGCGAAACGGTCGCCGGCGATCTCTCTGGCGCCGCTGTTGTCGATGGAGGTGACATCCAGCCCGGAAAGCGTCACGCTGGTGCTGCGCGCCAGACGCGCCAGCACCTCGCCGCGCGATTCACGGCCGCGCGCCGCCAGCCGCTCGGCGAGGATCTCCGGCGCAGCGGTGATCTCGACCACCGCCAGGTTGGCATAGCGCTCACGCAGCGCCGGGATGACGGCACGGGAAACGTTGGCAACGGCGACATGACCATTGGCGATCGCCCAATCGACATCGGCCGGCAGGCCATAGCGCAGGCCGTGCGCGTCCCAGCAGATGACGAAGGCGCCGTCCGCTTCCGCCTCGGCGAAGGCGGCGTCGGCCAGCGTATCGTGGTCCTCGCTGGCGGAGTCGCTCGGACGGGTGATGACGCGGCGGACGAACTCCAGCCCCGTCTCGCCGGCAAAATGCGCCTTGGCGTAGCCGATCACCGTGTCCTTGCCGGCGCCGCTCGGCCCGACCACCACGACGAACACGCCGTTGCGGATCGGAAGCGTCTCGGTGAGCTCGCGTTCGATCAGCGCAGAAACCATCATGCGACGCGCCTGCCCTGACGCCAGACGTTGCGCACGACCGGCACATGCTGGTCGACGCGCACGCGCACGAGGTCGGCGCGCCGGCCGGGCTCGATGACACCGCGATCGCTAAGGCCGACCGCTTCCGCCGGGTTCTTCGAGACCATGGCGACCGCCTGCGGCAGCGAAATGCCTTCCACGACATCGCCGAGGAAGAAGGCGGACTGGATCAGGCCGAAGGGGATATAGTCGGACGACAGGATGTCGAGCAAACCGTCGCCGGCAAGCGAGCGCGCCGACACATTGCCCGAATGCGAGGAGCCGCGCATGACGTTGGGCGCGCCCATCAGCACGCCGAGGCCTGCCGCCTTCGAGGCCCTCGCCGCCTCCTCGGTGGTCGGGAATTCGGCAACGCGCACGCCCTGCTCCACCGCCTCGTCGACATGGCCGGCCGTCGCATCGTCGTGGCTGGCAAGCACGATGCCGCGCTCGCGGCAGGCGGCGGAAATGAAGACGCGGTTCGGCCCGGAATTCTTGGCCGATTCCGCCATACGCTTCTCGCAGAATTTCTGGAAGTCGCGGTCGGTCAGCTTCAGCTTGCGCTGGTAGTAATAGGCGTAGGTCTCGAGATCGACGAACTGGCGCTGGCCCGGCGCGTGGTCCATCAGCGAGGCGAGCTTCACCCTGTCGTCGGTCTCGAAATTGGCGAAGGCCTCGAGGCAGTCCGGCGCCGAGACCTCGCAGCGCAGATGGATGAAGTGGTCGGCCCTGAGC
>NZ_RZSR01000664.1:0-3425 GCF_004023265.1 Mesorhizobium sp. M1A.F.Ca.IN.020.06.1.1 | reverse complement strand
CCTTCAGAGTTCACCGGCAGCTCGTTCCACAGGATCGCCTTGTCCTTGAACATGAACGCCGTGTAGACGCCGGCCGCGACCGGGATGTCGTCGTCGACCACGCAGCGCAGGCCCATGTAATAGGGGATCAGCGGCCCGCCCTGCTCGGAGGACGGCACATAGTCGATGAGGTCGGCGAGCTTGAGGGCCTTCATCTGCTTGGAATGCATCCAGATGGTGCGGAACTTATCGGCGCGGTCGCCCATGAGGTACGCCGCCTCGATGATGTCGGTGTCGACGATCGAGGCGCCGGTGGTGCGCACCAAGTCGCCGCCGTCATTGGCGACGTTGTCGGCGAGCACGCCCTTCAGGATGCCGAGCAGGGTCAGCTTGTTGGCGCGCTGCCAGTATTCGGTCTGGCGGCGCACGATCAGCTTCTGCGGGTCGTCGCCGGCAAGGATTGCGGTCAGGTCCGGAACGCCCCAGGCCTGGGCTCGCACGTTGCGGGCGGCGACCTCGCGGCGCGAGCCGATCTTCTTCATCTCGATCGAGTCGGCCGGATCGTCATTGACCGGCTCCGACGGATCGTTGCCGAGATCCTTCCAGCCGGGCATGTCGACGGAGCGGCCGCCCATCGAGAGTTTCGAGGAAATGGCCGGGTCGGAGAACAGGATCCCGGCCTGGTAGATTTCGAGCGACTGGACGTGCTCCTCGAACGAGTATTGGGCATAGACGGACGGAACGATCGCGTCCGCGATGCGGGTATAGGCGTCTGCCATTCTTTCTTTCCTTCAGGTTTGATGAGGCGGTTTCAGAGAGGGTTGCTGGGCATCCAGAGGTCCGGATTTTCGCCCGCGTCCCGGGCCAGCCGCCGGGCGCGTTGAGGGTCGATTTTGACAAGGGCGGAGATCGCCGAAATGTTGCGCTCGCCGGCGGCATTGCGCCGGAAGGGATTTTGCCCCCTGGGCGCTCCGTCGGCGTCGATCGTGTCTTCGCGGAACATCGCCTCGCCGATGGCGTGGAAGGCCCGGGCGATCTGCGGATCGGTCAGCGCGCCGTCGGGCAGAAGGATGCCCTTCTGCTTGTAGGCGCTGACCAGCCCCAGCTTCTTCATCGCCCGGTTGGCGACCTCCAGCTTCTGGCGGAAGCCGTCGCTGTCGGTCGGTCCCCAGTCACGCACCAGCTCGTCGTGGGTGGCTTCGACCGAGCGGGAAAGTGCTGCCTGCTGGGCAGCGGCCTGCTCGGCCATGTAGCCGACGAAGCGGTCGTGATAGGCCTGCGCGATCCTCGGGCTGGCGCCCGCTTCGACCGCCCAGGCCTTCGAGGCATTGGCGAGTTCGTCCGAATAGGCGAAGTTTTCCGGCAGGTTGTCGGGCCGCCGGTATTCGACCTTCTCGGCCGAGGTCAGCGGACGCATCGCGTCCGGCAGTCTGGAATGGAACCTGTCCCATTCCTCCTTCGGCGCGTCCTTTGCCGGAACGCGCAGGCTTTCGCCCTGCTGGCGCTCCAGTTCCGCATAGGATGTGAAAACCCGATCGAGGCTTTCGGCCTTGTTCCAGCCCTTGGCTTCAGCGAGCTTGCGGTTGCCTTCGGAAAGACCGTCAAACCAACTTCTGCCGACCGCCGGGGCGGACCCGTTGTCCCCGTGGGCCGGAGGCGTCGCCAGGTTGCCCGCCGGCCGCGAAGCCACGGACCCGGCCTCTGCCAGATCTGTCATGAGTTAAATTCCTTTGTTCAGAGTTCCAGAAGGGAGCGCCGGCGCTGAAGCTGCCAATCTTCCCACAGGTGGGGGAGATGGCCGGCAGGCCAGAGGGGGGCGCGAAGGAACGCGACGTCGCGTTTGTTTGCATGAATTCAGATACGGTCAACGGCAAGGTCGGCGGGACAGCGCCCCTCTCTGCCCTACCGGGCATCTCCCCCACGAGGGGGGAGATCAGCAGTTCGTGCGCCTACGCGTTATCCCCCCAGTTCTCCCACAGCAGCGTGATCGTCCCCGTCACCGCGATCGTGCCGTCGGCGTCGATGTCGGTGCCGGTGGCAAACGCCAGGTTGAGATAGAGGTCGACCGGCGTCGTTGTCCCGTCGAGCGTCGCGGCGGCGGCGATGTCGGCGGTGGAGGCCGTGGAGACCGCGGTGCCCACGCCGTCCAGCGTGCGGGCGGTGGATGCCAGCACATTGACCATGGTGCCGGAAAGCGTGGCGCTGGACGCGGCCGCTGAGCCCAGCGACCAGGTCAAAGCCGCATTGTCGTTGATGGTCGAGGCGCGGGCAGTGAGCACCGCAAACTGCAGCCTCGCCGTGCCGCCCTTGATGCGCACCTTGCCGTCGGCGAAGTCGAAGATCTTCTGGCTCGCATAGGCCAGCGCATCGGCGACCGGCACCTGCAAGCCGGCGAAGCTGAAGACGGTGCGGTAAGCTCCGCCCTGCCCGCTGGTCGCGGCCTTCAGGCCGAGCTTCGGCGGCGCAAGGCCGGCCTCGCGGGCGACGGCGCGCGCAAGGGTGCGGGGTAGTCCTCGGGTCATCTCATTTCTCCATTCTTGGGGGTGAGGCGTGGTCCGCGCAGCGGACGGAAAGCCAATTGCTTGGCTTTCCGAACACGGAGGGCGAACGCCGATTGGGCATCCTGCGCAGACTCTGGACGCACTCTTGAATTGTGTGTATCAATACACAACATGAAGAGTGCCGACGTCATCGATAGATTACAGGCTGACGGCTGGTTCGAGGTGGCTCGCAAGGGCAGTCACGCCCAGTTCAAGCACCGCACCAAACCGGGCCGCGTGACGGTGCCGCACCCCAAGCGCGACATTCCGGTCAGCACATTGAAATCCATCGAGAAACAGTCTGGCCTGAAGCTGAGGTAGAAATATGCGACACTATATCGGCCTGATCCACAAGGACGCCGACAGCGATTTCGGCGTCTCGTTCCCTGATTTCCCCGGCGTGATCACGGCTGGAACAAGCCTCGACGAGGCCCGCATGCTGGCCGAGGAGGCGCTTGCCTTCCATGTCGATGGCCTTGTCGAGGATGGCCAGGCCATTCCCGAGCCGTCATCCCTCGAGGATGTGATGATCGATAAGGACAATCGCACGGGTGTCGCCATCCTAGTCACGCTCAAGACCGAGGAGGCTAGGGTGGTGCGTGTCAATGTTACGATTCCCGAGGATGTGCTCAGCGAAATCGACCGCTATGCCGAGCGCCACGGCTACAGCCGCTCCGGGTTTTTGACCGCCGCGGCCAAGCAGGCGATGCGGAACGAAGCCGCGTAGCAGCCTCGCAATCTGATTCAGAGAGCGTCGCTATCTTACTGTTGGCCATTAACATTTCCGGTTTGGAAACCATGAACTTCAACAGCCGGGAAACCGTGACTCACTTCGTGAGCGGGTGCCGCCGCCGTTCCGCCGCAATGCGACCGCAGTTCAGCTTCGTTCGCCCCTGTCGTCAGTCC
>NZ_RZSR01000663.1:0-3429 GCF_004023265.1 Mesorhizobium sp. M1A.F.Ca.IN.020.06.1.1 | reverse complement strand
GTGCTCGAGGGCAAGCCGCGCTACCTTTTCCTCGACGAGCCTGTCTCCAGCCTCGACGTCAAGCACCAACTGATCATCATGAATATTGCGGGCGATTTCGCGCGGCGCGGCGGCGGCGTGGTGGCGATCCTGCACGACCTCAATCTGACGGCCATGTATGCCGACCGGATTTTCGTGCTCTCTCGTGGCCAACTGGCTGCCGCCGGCTCGCCGCAAGAGGTGCTCAATGACGAGCTGATCGAAAAGGTGTTCGACTGCCGGCTCAAGGTCGGCGCACTGCCTGCTGGAAGCGTTCCGTTCGTGTTGCCGCAATCGGCAGCTTAGGCAGCCGGGGCGCGCTGCTCCAGGAGATCGATGCCAAGCAGGTGGCGCACATTCGGGCGCGCGGCGACGAGGTCGGCGATCGTGTAGCGGGAGAGCACGGCGAAGAAGGCATTGAGCGCTTCGCGCAGTGCCGAATTCAAGGCGCAGCTGTCGACCAGCGGGCATTCGGCGGCGTCGTTCTCGAAGCACTCGGCCATGGCGAAGCTCTCTTCGGTGACGCGCACGACGTCGAACAGGCTGATCTGCTCCGCCGGGCGGCCGAGCCTGACGCCGCCATTGCGGCCGCGCACCGTCTCGACCAGGCCGGCCTCGACCAGCGGCTGCAGGATCTTGAACAAAAACAGCTCCGAAACCGAATAGGCGGTGGCGATCTCGGGGATGCGGCTCAGGCGGTCGCTGTTCGCGGCGCAATACATCAGTATGCGCATCGCATAGTTCGTCTGGCGCGTGAGCCGCATGGTATCCTCGCGAAATGAGCTTGGGCCGAATATGGCCCATAGTTTGGAACAATTCCAGACTGGACCGCTACATAGCTGAATAAACTTATCAACTTTTTGTGCGTGTCCGCCGCATCGCGCCGCAATGCGCTTTGAGCGAGCGTTTCCCCGGCGCAGGCCCTAGATAAGTCCGGGTGCAATAGGGAAGGCCTTTCCATGTCACAATCAGCTCAGGCCCTCGCGCCGGTTCGATTCGACGCCGATGCGCAGGCAAAGCTCTCGGCATTGCGGCGGACCAAGTTCGTCGCCGCCGCGGCGCTTGGCCTGTGCATCCTTGTCTTCGCGCTCGCCAAGTCTTTAGAGATCACCCATCCGTGGCTCGGCTTTGTTGCCGCGTTCGCCGAGGCGGCGATCATTGGCGGGCTGGCCGACTGGTATGCGGTCGTGGCGTTGTTCAGGCGCCCGCTCGGCCTGCCGATCCCGCACACGGCCATCATTCCTGAGAACCAGCACCGCATCGCCGACAATCTCGGCCGGTTCATCGAGGCCAATTTCCTTGCGCCGGAGCCCGTGCGGGAAAAGCTCGCCGAGGTCGACTTTGCCGCCCTCGTCGCCGACTGGCTGGCCGACGCCGAACGCGCCGCCGACCTGTCGCGATTCGTCGCCCGCCTGGTGCCGCAGACGCTGACCGCCGTGGAGCAGTCCGGGCTGCGCGACTTCGTCACCAGCCGCTTGCTGGAGCAGATCGAAAAAGTGCCGCTGGCGCCTTTAGCCGCGGAGCTGTTGTCGGCGCTCACCGACGACCGGCGCCACCAGAAACTGTTCGACGAGTTCACCAGGGTGGTCGGGCGCTTCCTGAACGACGAGAAGGCGCTGGCGACGATGCGCGAAAAGATCCGTGAGGAACTGCCGTCGCTGTTCAACCTGTTTCGCGCCGACGCCTATCTGCTCAAGAAGATTGTCGCTTCCGCCGGGTTGCTGCTGGAGGAGGTGCGGGCCGATCCCGATCATCCGGGGCGCGCCGAGTTCGACCGTTTCGTACTTCGCTTCGTCGAGCGGCTCAGGACCTCGAAGCAATATGCAAGGCGCGCCGAAAAGCTGAAGCGCGATTTCCTGGGCCGTCCGGAAGTCAGGGCTCTCGCCGGCGACACTTGGGCAAGCCTGCGCTTGTTCATCGAGCAGGACGCCAACGCGGCCAATTCGACGATTCGCGAGCACCTCGCCAACCTGTTCGTCGAGGTCGGACGACATTTGGCCGACGATGCCCAGATCAGGGCCGACATGAACCAGGGTTTTGTTGTGGCGCTCGCCTCCTTCGTCGAAAGCCAGAAGAGCGGCGTGTCGAAATTCATCGCCGATCAGGTCAAGCGCTGGGATCTGGCCCAGCTGACGCGGCTGATCGAGATCAATATCGGCAAGGACCTGCAGTATATCCGCTTCAACGGCATGGTGATCGGCGGTCTGGCCGGCTTGGCACTCTATACGGCGGAGCGGCTGCTTCTCCTCAATTGACGCGGACCGGGCGCGCACTATTCTCCCTAGTGGGCGCTGTAAGAGCGGCAGATCGGGAGGCGACGACATGGCAAGTCAACCGGAATCCGACTCTTTTCTGGACATCTTCAGCAGGTTCGGCCGCGACTTGAAGCTGCCGAAGGTCGACATCCAGGCGATCCTCGATCACCACCGCAGGAATCTCGAGGCTCTGGAGAAGTCGGCCCGGGCAAGCGCCGCCGGCGCGTCATCCATTCTGTCGAGACAGCACGAAATGGTGCAGGAGGCGCTCGGCGAAATTACCCGGATGGCACGCAACTACCAGCCTCCGGGCAATCCGCAGGAGTTGATGACGAAGCAGGTGGATTTCGCCAGGAAATCCTTCGAGACAACGCTGAAGAATGCCGGCGAGGTCGCCGACCTGGTTCGGAAATCCGGCACCGAATCGGTCGAAATCCTGCGCGACAGGATCAAGGACGCGATGGCGGAAATCCGGGCCGGCTACGACGGGAAGTGAGCAATCCAGGACGCCTATTCGGGTTTTCCGGATCGGGTTCAGGCGGCTGAGCAATCGGCGCGTGCGGCTGCGCGTTCGCGGCTTGCCGTAAAACCGTCAACTCTGAGGGTGAAATCGAGGCGCCGCGAATTGACAGGAGCCGCCGGTTCATGGTCGGGAGATTGGCAGAAGCCAGCAGGAAAGCAGGAATGACGGAAAATCGGCCGAGGACGCCGCCGACCTTTGAACAGTTGCGGACAATGGCCGGCCAGGAGATCGGCGTGTCGGACTGGACGACGGTCGACCAGCAGCGCATCGACCAGTTCGCCCAATGCACGGGCGACCACCAGTGGATACATGTCGATCCGGAGCGCGCGAAGCGGCAGAGCCCGTTCCGCACTACGATCGCGCATGGCTATCTGACGCTGTCGATCATCGGCGCGCTGGCGCTGGAAATGGGCATCGTGCCGGAAAACACGCAAGCCGCTTTCAACTATGGCTTCGACAAAGTGCGCTTCCTGGCGCCGGTGAAGTCCGGCGCACGTATCCGGCTGCGCACGACGCTGCTCACCATGGAAGACCGCGGCCCCGGCCTATATCTGATGAAGGCCGCGAACACCGTCGAGATCGAGGGCGAGCAGAAGCCGGCGCTGACTGCCGAGACGCTGGTGATGATGTATG
>NZ_RZSR01000662.1:0-3446 GCF_004023265.1 Mesorhizobium sp. M1A.F.Ca.IN.020.06.1.1 | reverse complement strand
ACATAGATGACGCGGCCCGAGCGATCGAGGCTCTTCAGCGCCTGCTGCGGCGCCTCGTCGAGAAGCTGGCTGTCATAGCCGTCCTCGATGATGATCTGGTTGTTGCGGTTGGCGCGCGCCAGCAAATCCTGCCGCCGCTCGGCGGACAACGGCACCATCGTCGGGCAATGATGGCTGGGCGTGACGAAGACAAAGCCGGAATCGCTGGGAATCGTCGAGGTCACGATGCCCGACTGGTCGACCGGGACCGGGTGGATATCTGCGCCGGCGAGCCGGAAGATCGAGCGGGCATCCGGATAGCCGGGGTCTTCCATTGCCACCTTCGAGCCCTTGGTCATCAACAGCGAGGCGAGCATATAGAGCGCGTTCTGCGCGCCCAGGGTCACGATGATCTCGTCCGGATTGGCGAAGATGCCGCGGCGCGGCAAAAGCCGGGCCTGGATCTGCTCGATGAGCAGCGGATCGTCCCGGTCGACCATGTCGGATGCCCAGTTGCGGATCTCCAGCACCGCGAGCGCCATGCGGTTGCACTCGCGCCATTCCGCGGTCGGAAACAGCGCCGGATCGAACTGGCCGTAGACGAACGGGTAGGAGGACTTGATCCAGTTGTCGTGCTTGGCCGGCGGCGGCATGTCGCTGGCGGCGATCTGCCGACGCGCCTTCCAGTCGATCTCATTCTGCTGGTCGGGCGCCTTCTGGTGCGGCTTGGCGGGGGTGGCCAGCACTTCAGGGTTGACGAAGTGGCCGCGCCGCTCGCGCGCCACAAGAAAACCTTGGTCGACCAGCTGCTGGAAGGCAAGCACCACCGTGCCGCGGGCAACGCCCAGTTTTTCCGCCAGAATCCGACAGGATGGCAGCGGCATCGAAGCGGCGATCTGCCGGTCGAGGATGGCTGCGACGATCGCCTGGCGGATCTGTGCCTGGAGAGTTTGTCCGGATTCGGCCGAAATCCGGAACAGGCCGGACCATATGGCCGTGTCATTGCGCTGTGGCATGGGAGATCATCCTCGGATGGCCAGCTGTTTTCACTTGGCTGGACCAGTCGAGTGTAGGGGTGGCACAAGGGGTTGCGCCAATCAATTTTTCTGATCGCTGGGATTTATGCCAGTGATCCATTGGTCACGAAAGGGGCGCGTCCGCCAGAGAAGCGGATGTTGCGGGGCATCATAAAAGCGTGATGCAGTGCGTCACTGCCGCGCTTGAACGAAACGGAAATCCGGCTCAATACAATGTCGCGACGACACGCGCCGGAAACATCGGGCCTGTTAAAATGGTCTAAAAACCCGCCAGGAGCCACCATTGGATCAGTCAGCCTTCGACAAGCAGGTCACCGCCCTGCGTGAGCAGCGCGCGGCAGCCAAGGGCACGATGCGCGAAGCCTTCGCCGCCGATCCCAAGCGCTTCGAGAAATTCTCCGCCACAGATGGCGATCTTCTGCTCGACTGGTCGAAATGCGCGGTCGACGCCGACACGATGGCAATGCTGGAGACGCTCGCCGGCGCCGCCGACCTCGAAGGTCGACGCGCCGCGATGTTCGAAGGCAAGAAGATCAACATCACCGAAAACCGCGCCGTGCTGCACACGGCGCTGCGCAATTTGACCGGCAAGAGCGTCGTGGTCGATGGCCAGGACACCAAGGCCGATGTGATCGCCGTGCTCGACGCAATGGGCGCCTTCGCTGATGCGATTCGCTCCGGCGAGGCGGCCGGCGCCACCGGCAAGAAGATCACCGACATCGTCAATATCGGCATTGGCGGCTCGGATCTTGGCCCGGCGATGGTGACGTTGGCGCTCGCTCCCTACCATGACGGCCCGCGTGCGCATTATGTCTCCAATGTCGACGGCGCCCACATCCACGACACGCTGAAGGGCCTGTCTCCCGAGACGACTTTGTTCATCATCGCCTCCAAGACCTTCACCACTGTCGAGACGATGACCAATGCCGAGACGGCGCGCAGATGGGTGGAAAAGGCGCTGGGCAAGCAAGCGATCGGCAAGCATTTCGCCGCCGTCTCGACCGCGCTCGACCTAGTGGCCAAGTTCGGCATCGCCTCCGACCGCGTCTTCGGTTTCTGGGACTGGGTCGGCGGCCGCTACTCGGTCTGGAGCGCCATCGGCCTGCCGGTGATGATCGCCATCGGCCTGCGCAATTTCCGCGCCTTCCTCGACGGCGCGCATGAGATGGACGAGCATTTCCGCTCGGCCCCCCTGCAGGAGAACCTGCCTGTTTTGCTGGGGCTGATCGGCTGGTGGCACCGCGTCGTCTGCAAATACCCGGCCCGCGCCGTCATTCCATACGATCAGCGCCTGTCGCGCCTGCCGGCCTATCTGCAGCAGCTCGATATGGAATCGAACGGCAAGAGCGTGACACTGGACGGCGGCCCGGTGACGACGCCGACCGGCCCGCTGGTCTGGGGCGAGCCCGGTACCAACGGCCAGCACGCCTTTTTCCAGCTTTTGCACCAGGGCACCGATTTCATCCCGGTCGAGTTTCTTGCCGCAGCCGTCAGCCACGAGCCCGAGCTGAAGACCCACCACGATCTCTTGCTTGCCAATTGCCTGGCGCAGTCGGAAGCCTTCATGAAGGGCCGCACGCTGGAAGAGGCGCGCGCGCAGATGCTGGCCAAGGGCATGAAGCCCGCCGATGTCGATCGCATCGCGCCGCATCGCGTCTTTTCGGGCAACCGTCCGTCGCTCACCATCCTCTACCGCAAGCTTGATCCGCGCACGCTCGGTCGCCTGATCGCGCTCTATGAGCATCGCGTCTTCGTCGAGGGCACGCTGTTCAACATCAACTCGTTCGACCAGTGGGGTGTCGAACTCGGCAAGGAACTGGCGACAGGCCTGCTGCCTGTCGTGGAAGGCAAGGAGACTGCCGCAAAACGCGACGCCTCGACTGCCGGATTGGTGGCTCATATCCACCAATTGCGTGGCGCGGAGTAAACGGATTGGCGGATATCAAGGGAATTCTGTTCGACAAGGACGGCACGCTTGTCGACTTCAACGCTACCTGGCTCGGCATTGCCGACTTCATGGCCATGGACGCCGCCGAAGGCGATCGCTGGAAAGCCGACAGGTTGCTCGCCGCCGCCGGCTTCGATTTCGTCAGCAAGCGCTTCAAGCCCGATTCGATCTTTGCCTCGGGCTCGAACATGGACGTCGTCGAGCTCTGGTTCCCGCGCCTGTCGGAGGAGGACCAGATGCTGGCCGTCGCCCGCTTCAACGAGATCACTTCGGTTCAGGGCTCGTCGATGGCTGTCGCGCTGCCCGGTATCGTCGAATCGCTGCGGGCGCTGCACAAGCGATCCTTTCGGCTGGGCGTCGCCACCAACGATTCCACCAGCGGCGCCGAGAAGACGCTCGCCACGCTCGGTGTCGCGCAGCTCTTCGACGCCGCCTTCGGCTATGATGCGGTCGCGAACCCGAAGCCCGCGCCCGACACGGTC
>NZ_RZSR01000065.1:0-11716 GCF_004023265.1 Mesorhizobium sp. M1A.F.Ca.IN.020.06.1.1 | reverse complement strand
TATGAAGACACGGTCGAAGCGCTCGATGCCGAAGGGCGCCGCCGGATCGAAATCCGTGGCGTCGCCGCGCGCCAGTTCGACCCTGTCGGAGAGACCTTCGCGAGCGATAGCCGCGTTTGCCGTCTCCAGCATCTCGGCCGAGATATCCAAACCGAAGAAGCGGGCGTCTGGATAGCGCCGGGCGGCAAGAACGATGTTGCGGCCGGTACCGCAGCCGAGCTCGAGCACGGTGCCGCCTTGCGGCACGTCGAGCCCCGCTATCAGCCGGTCGCGGCCGAGCAGGTAGTATTTGCGGGTAATGTCGTAGATATGGCGCCGCCAGCGATAGACGCCATCCATCAGATCGGCATGGCGGACCGGCAGCTCCGTCGTGCTCATGCGGCGCGCTTCACATAGAGATGGAAGCCGCCATAGATCGCCGAGCGATCCCTGGCCGAGAATTCGCGCGAGGCCTCGGCTTCGTAGCGCCACTGGTCGAGCAGGGAACTGGAGACGCGGCGCGGCAGCAGGCTGGGCTCGGCCGCGGTGCGGAAGATCACGCGCGCGCCAACCGAGGCCGTGCGGGTGATCTCGGTCCACAGATCGTTGAGCAGGTCGTCGGTCATCCAGTCCTGGGCATCGAGCAGGACGAAGCGATCGACCGAGCCCGCATCCTTGCCGGCGAGGAATTTGATCAAGTTGGCATGATGGATGGCGACGCGTTCGGTGTTGGCGCGGATCGTCCTGTAGTTGCGCTGTTCCAAATAGGCGGGCAGGGCTGCCTCGCCGGGCTGCGGATAGCGGCGGGCAAAGGCCTGCCAGGCGAAATAGTTGTTCTTCAGCGGGAAATCGCAGGCGAGCTTCTCCAGCCGCGCTTTCAAGACGCTCGCCATCGAACCGTCGCCGGACGTGATCAGCGAGTCGTACTGTGCCGGCGGGATACCCAGACCGAAAAGCGAGGCCTTGCGCGATGTCGCCCAGCGCAGCAGCTTCTTGGCGAAGACCGGTGCCAGCTCCTCGTTAAAGAAACGGCGCTGCTCGCCGATGTTCTCGGCCTTCATGATGCCGGCCGGATCGACACCGAACAGTTTTGCCACACGATGGCCCATGGCGATGAAGAGGCCAAGCAGGCCGGTCTGGTAGAAGTTGCGGTCGAAAACCGCGATGCGGCGGCGGCCGCGCCAGTTCCTGCGCTCCCAGTAGTGACGGCTGACCGGGTCGAGATGCGGCGCGATGAAGCGGTCGTAAGCTTCCGAGTTGTGGCTGGTATCGGCTGCGCCGAAGAAGCGGAACAGATCGCCCTGCGAGGGCAGATGGCGCACCGCCTCCAGCTTCATGCGGTTCAGCGCGATGTGCGCGGCGTTGAGGTCGACGGCGTCGATCCGGGCGGGCGAACGGGTGAGGTAAGCCAGAATGTTGCAGCCGCCCGATGCGATTGTGACGACGCGATGGCCGGCGCCAAGCTGCATGGCGTCCATGTCGACCTCCGGGTCTTCCCAGATCTGGGGATAGACGAGGCCGGAAAACAGGAAGGCGAAAAGCCGCTCGGAAATGCCGTCCTTCGACAGGGCGCGGTTCTGGTAGACGGCTTTTCCAACCTCCTTGCCGCGTCGAAAAACGAGTTCTCCCGATACATCCGACATGGCAAGCTGATTCCCCGTTTGCATTGGCGCAAGCGGGTAGCGCAGCGTTGTGACAGGCGGGTGACAGGCTGCTGACGCTGAGTCTTAGGCCTTGCCGAATCCGCCGGGCGTCGGCGTGACGACGATGACGGCCTCGCCGGCGTCGAGCGTGGTCTGGTCGCAGGCCTTCAGCACCTCGATCGAGCCGTCGTTGCGTCTGACCTTGGTCGAGCCGGCCTCGCCGTCGCCGCCGCCGTTCAGACCCTGCGGCGGGCGGTTGCGGTGTGAGGAGAGGATGGCGCATTCCATTTTTTCGAGGAAGCGGATCGTGCGTTTGGTGCCGTTGCCGGCGTTCCATTTGCCCTTGCCGCCGGAACCGTCGCGGATGTGGAAGTCTTCTAGCACGACCGGGAAGCGCAGTTCCAGCACTTCGGGATCGGTAAGTCGCGAATTGGTCATATGCGTGTGGACGCCGGAGGTGCCGGCAAAGCCGCGGCCCGAATTCATTTGGCCGGCCGGCGAGCCGGAGCAGATCGTCTCATAATATTGGTATTGCCGGTTGCCGAAGGTGAGATTGTTCATTGTGCCTTGCGCGTTGGCCATCGCGCCCATGGCGCCGAACAGCGCGTTGGTGACATGCTGCGAGGTCTCGACATTGCCGGCGACGACGGCGGCAGGGTAGGAGGGTTTGAGCATGCAACCGTCGGGGATGACGATGTTGATCGGCCTGAGACATCCGGCGTTCATCGGGATCATGTCCTCGACCATGACGCGGAAGACATAGAGCACAGCGGCTCGCGCCACCGGCTCCGGCGCATTGAAATTGTTCTTCATGACCTTCGAGGTGCCGGTGAAATCGACCGTCGCGTCGCGCCTTTGCCGATCGACGGTGATCTTCACTTTGATCACCTGGCCGGTGTCGGTGGCATACTCGTAGTCGGAACTGTCGGGCAGCCTTTCCAGCACGCGGCGCACGCTCTCGGCGGCATTGTCCTGAACATGGCCCATATAGGCCTCGACGACAGCGAGGCCAAAATGCGCGACCATCTTGCGCAACTCCGCCACGCCCTTTTCGTTGGCGG
Source organism: Mesorhizobium sp. M1A.F.Ca.IN.020.06.1.1 (assembly GCF_004023265.1). Lineage (NCBI taxonomy): Bacteria > Pseudomonadati > Pseudomonadota > Alphaproteobacteria > Hyphomicrobiales > Phyllobacteriaceae > Mesorhizobium > Mesorhizobium sp. M1A.F.Ca.IN.020.06.1.1. The sequence continues at coordinate 9,033 of NZ_RZSR01000065.1, read as the reverse complement.
CGATCTGCGCCTTGAGGTCGGCGATGTTCTGGGCGGGATTGCGGGCAGGATAGGGATGGTCGGTGAGGAGCGCCTCGAGCTCCTCCTCGCGGAAGCGGCCGCGATCGACGATGCGGAAATTGTCGAACAGCACGCCTTCCTCGTCGACGGTTGTGGCCAAAGGCGTCATCGAGCCCGGCGCGGTGCCGCCGACATCGGCATGGTGGCCGCGCGAGGCCGCCCAGAAGAGGATTTCCTTGCGTGCGTCGTCGAACACCGGCGTCACCACGGTGATGTCGGGCAGATGCGTGCCGCCATTGTAGGGCGCGTTGAGCGCAAAAACGTCGCCGGGATGGATATCGCCTGAATTCAGGCGGATGACGGTTTCGACCGAGCGGTCCATGGACCCAAGATGCACCGGCATGTGCGGCGCGTTGGCGACCAGCGCGCCATGGCGGTCGAACACGGCGCAGGAAAAGTCCAGTCGCTCCTTGATGTTGACGGAATAGGCGGTGTTCTGCAGCGTGACGCCCATCTGCTCGGCGATCGACATGAAAAGGTTGTTGAAGACCTCGAGCATCACCGGATCGGCTTCGGTGCCGAGCGCCGCCTGCCGCGCCTTTTTCTCTATACGCCGCAGCAGCACGTGGTTCCTGGCCGTGATCTCGGCCTGCCAGCCCGGCTCGACGACGATGGTCTGGTTCGGCTCGATGACGAGCGCGGGGCCTGCCACCTTGTGACCGGGCTTCAAATCCTCGCGCCGGAAGATGCCGGCATCGCGCCAGGCTCCGTCGGCGAAGAATTGCCGGGACTGCCAGGGGCTTGCCACTTGGTCTTCGAGCCCTGATTCACTTTCGTCGCGGCCGGCGGTCTCGACATCGCTGCCTTCGACGCCGACTGCCTCGATGATCATCGGCTTGTCTTCGTAGACGAAGCCGAATTGCGCCTTGTGCGCGGCCTCGAAATCGCTCCTGGCGCGAAAAATCGAGCCGTGCTCGAAGTTGACCGGCAAAGTTGTGTCGGTGCCGTCATAACGGATCTGCAGGACCGGCTTTGAGGCGATGGCGTCTTGCGCAATGCCTTGCACTGCAAGCTCGGCGATGACGCCCTGGTGCAAGGTCGCAATCAGGTCCTCGATCGAGGAGCGGGACTCTTCGGCGAGCGGCTTCAGCAACGCCTGCTGGCGCGAGGCGAAAACCGTCGACAGCCCGATGCCGTAAGCCGAAAGCAAGCCGGAGAAGGGGTGGATAAGCACCGCTTCCATGCCGAGCGCATCGGCGACGAGGCAGGCATGCTGGCCGCCGGCGCCACCGAAACAGTTCAAGAGATATTCAGTGACATCGTAACCGCGCTGCACCGAAATCTTCTTGATGGCGTTGGCCATGTTCTCGACGGCGATGGTGACGAAACCCTCGGCCACCGCTTCGGGCGAGCGTCCATCGCCGATCTCGGCGGCTAAAGCCGCGAATTTTTCGCGCACGGCGGCGACGTCGAGCGGCTGGTCTTGACCGGGGCCGAAGATCGCCGGGAAGACGTCGGGCTGCAGCTTACCGAGCATGACATTGGCGTCGGTGACGGCGAGCGGGCCGCCGCGTCGATAAGCGGCCGGGCCGGGATTGGCGCCGGCGGAGTCCGGGCCGACGCGGAAGCGACCGGCCTCGTAATGCAGGATCGAGCCACCGCCGGCCGCGACCGTATGAATACGCATCATCGGCGCGCGGATGCGAACGCCGGCGACTTCAGTGTCGAAGGCGCGCTCGTATCCGCCGTCATAATGGGCGACGTCGGTCGAGGTGCCGCCCATGTCGAAGCCGACGACCTTGTCGAAGCCGGCGAGCTTCGCCGTCTCGACCATGCCGACGACGCCGCCGGCCGGGCCGGAAAGCAGCGCATCCTTGCCCTGGAACATGTCGGCGGCGGTCAACCCGCCCGATGACATCATGAACATCAGCCGCGGGCCGGCGCCCAATTCTCCCGCCACCCTTTGCACGTAGCGTGACAGGATCGGCGACAGATAGGCGTCAACCACCGTGGTGTCGCCACGACCGACCAGCTTGATGAGCGGCGAGACCTCGTGGCTGACCGATATCTGGCTGAAGCCGATCTTGCGACAGACTTTCGCGACTGCCTTTTCATGGTCGGGATATTTCCAGGCGTGCATCAAGACGATGGCTACCGCGTCGATGCCGTCGGCCTTGGCCTGCTCGATGGCCGGGCGGCAGGCGGCGATGTCGAGCAGGCGCTCGACGGACCCGTCCACGCGCACGCGCTCGTCGATCTCTACCACCCGCTCATAGAGCTGTTCGGGCAGGATGATCTCCTTGGCGAAAATATCCGGCCGCGCCTGATAGGCGATGCGCAGCGCGTCGCGAAAACCCCTGGTGATGAGCAGCAGCACGCGGTCGCCCTTGCGCTCCAGCAGCGCGTTGGTAGCGACAGTGGTGCCCATTTTTATGTCGCCGATGCGCTCCGCGGGGATGGCGGCGCCGGTTTTCAGTCCAAGCAGTTCGCGGATGCCCTGGATAGCGGCATCGGCATAGGCCTCAGGGTTCTCCGACAAAAGCTTCCGGGGATGCAGTCGGCCTTGCGGATCGCGGCCGATGATGTCGGTGAAGGTCCCGCCCCGGTCGATCCAGAAATCCCATTTGTTGGCTGCGGCGTCCTGCATGCTGCTTATCCGTTATCTGCGACAACCCGTTCTGTTAGTTCGCCGTTTTGGCCCCGGCAACCATGCGCCCTGGTGTTACACATGGAAACGCAACGTTACGAAACCCAGGTCTGATTTCTGCATTTCTTCTGCGACGTTCACCGAAACGTGAGCGTTTGCTGAAGGAGAGATACCATGAAGAAGCTTATTCTGGCGTCTGTTTCGGCGCTCGCCCTGCTGGGGGTCGCGGCTTGCAGCGACAGCAGCACCGACAACACCACCACGCAGAGCACCAACCCGCCGGCCAACGAACAGCCAATGAAGCCGGCCACCCCTGACCCTTCGAAGCCTGCTGAACCGGCTCCGGCAACACCTCCTGCTGCGCCCGCGCAGTAGAAGTTCATCCACTGAAATCAGGAAGGCCGGCCCCTGTGCCGGCCTTCCTTTTTGGCGGGACTGTCCTCAAAGTCGTTCGACCTGCGGCATCGTCCCGGCTTGATAGCGGTGCCCGGTTCGCACTAAGAAGCCGCATGTCGATTTGGGACCGCCTCGGCGACTTCATCGCTCGTGTTTCGTTGTCGGCGTCCTCGGGCGTCGGCGATGTCGTCGAGGCCGTGCGGACCGTGTACTCGGGCGACCCCGATCTACGCCGGCGCGTGGCCTTCTCGGTGGCGATGATCGCGCTTTCGGCCAAGATGGCGAAGGCCGACGGCATCGTCACCCAGGACGAGGTGCGCGCCTTCCAGGAAATCTTTGAGGTGCCGCCGAGCGAAACGCGCAATGTGGCGCGCCTCTATGACCTCGCCAAGCGCGATGTTGCCGGATTTGAAATCTACGCCCAGCGCATGTCGCAGCTTTGCGGTTCCGGTCATGCGAATTGCAAGATGCTGGAAGACATACTCGACGGGCTGTTCCACATCGCCAAGGCGGATGGCCTGGTTCACGAGAGGGAAGGGCAATTCCTGCATCGCATCGCCGAGATTTTTCAGATCGATGAGGCGCATTACCAGGCGATCCTGGCGCGCCACGTCAATCTGGGCGCCGCCGATCCCTATGTGGTTCTCGGCGTCGAACGCGGGAAGCCATTCGAGGAGGTCAGGAAGCGTTATCGCAAGCTGATCTCCGACAACCATCCCGACCGGCTGATCGCGCGCGGCCTGCCGCAGGAATTCATCAAGATCGCCACGACAAGGGTCGCTGCGATCAATGCCGCCTATGAGATGATCGAACGGGGCCTCAGGCACGTATGAGCGGTTTCTTGCCCGACCAGCCGGGTGCCGAGGTCAGGCTATCGCCGAATTTCGGTCCGCGACGCGAGACGCTCAGGCCCGACATGATCGTGCTGCACTATACCGGCATGCCGACGGGGCCTGGGGCCGAGGCCTGGCTGTGCGATGCGGCAAGCGAGGTATCCTCGCACTATCTTGTGCATGAGGACGGCCGCATCGTGCAAATGGTGCGCGAAAGCGACCGCGCCTGGCATGCCGGCAAGGGTTCATGGTTCGGGTGCACCGACATCAACTCCTGCTCTGTCGGCATCGAGATCGTCAACCCCGGGCATTCGCTGGGCTACAAAACCTTCCCGAAGCGGCAGGTCAAGGCCGTGATCGATTTATGCGCGGGGATCGCGGGCCGGCATTCCATTCCACCGCAAAGGGTGCTTGCGCATTCCGATGTGGCGCCGGGACGCAAGGTCGACCCGGGCGAGAAGTTTCCCTGGAAGGCGCTCTTTGCGGCCGGCGTCGGTCATCTCGTTCCCGCGGCCCCGATCAAGATGGGCGCGGCGCTGAGGGCGGGCGACGCAGGTGCTGACGTGGAAGCCCTGCAGTCGATGCTGGCGCTTTACGGCTACAGCGCCGAGATATCGGGTGTCTTCGACCGCCAGACGGAAATCGTGGTGGCGGCGTTTCAGCGGCATTTTCGACGGCGGCTCGTCGACGGCGTGGCGGACGGTTCGACGATCAGCACGCTCCAAAGGCTGCTGGCTGCGGTAAAGGCAGCCTCTTCCAAATAGCCGGTCAAGCTGACTAAATTACAATTTGTCATACAAAGTGAATTGCCTCGCCTTTATTGGCGCCAATTCGGTCTCCAAACGCATCTACCGCAAGTTGTCGGGCATCTATCCCTTCAAGATGCTCCGGTGTTGGATTGGCCTCGCCGCGTGAAATTCTTCGCGCGGTTCTAACAGAACAGGAATACATGCAAAGATTGACCGTTGTAGCGGCAGCCGTTGCTGCCGGAGTGATGACTTTTGCCTTCAGCCCAGCGAACAGCGCCCCCCTGAGCCTCCGGGCGGCGGACAATGGGTTTGCTGCGACCGCCTCAAAGCCCAAGGCTGCGCCAAGCGCCAAGACTTCGACGACCAAGAGAGCTGCCCCGGCGAAGGTGCAGAAAGCCGCCGCAGCGCGGTCCGCGAAATCAAGAGTCAAACGCTACGCAAAGCGCAGCAGGCAAACCATCGACCTGACCGCGACAGCTTCCATCCGTCCTGAAAAGCCCGCCTTGTCTTCTTCGGCAACTGGCGACGGCCAATATTCGGCGATCATCGCCCGCTATGCGGCAAGCTACGGCGTGCCGGTGTCGCTGGCCAAGGCCGTCATCACGATCGAGAGCAACTTCCGGCCCAACATGGTCGGCGGCGCCGGCGAGATCGGCCTGATGCAGATCAAGCCGGCGACGGCCCGGATGATGGGCTATACCGGTTCGGTCAAGGGACTGTTCGATCCCGACACCAACATCAAATACGGCATGAAGTACCTCGCCATGGCGCAGGGGCTAGGTGGCGGCACCACCTGCGGTACCATCCTCAAATACAATGCCGGCCATGGGGCGACGCGGATGAATCCGATTTCGGCCGCCTATTGCAGCAAGGTGAAGGTGCAGATGGCAGCGCTCGGTTCGCCTGTCTAAGCGGGACAGTTGCCTTTTTTGTTGCGTTTTCAGGCGCGAATCCCTTTATACGCCCTTGTCAGCTGGCCGGGCGGCCGCGCCCGCAAGAGCCGAAAGGCTGCGGGTGAGGAAAGTCCGGGCTCCATGGAGACACGGTGCCGGCTAACGGCCGGCGGGGGAGACCCCAGGGAAAGTGCCACAGAAAGCAAACCGCCGCGGCATTTGCCGCGGCAAGGGTGAAAGGGTGGGGTAAGAGCCCACCGCGCGACTGGCAACAGAAGCGGCACGGCAAACCCCACCGGGAGCAAGACCGAATAGGGGCGGTGCGAAGGGAAACCTTCGAGGGCTGTTTCCGGCCCACCGCCCGGGTAGGTTGCGTGAGGCGCATGGCGACATGCGCCCAAGATGAATGGCCGCCACGTTCCCGCGCCGCAAGGCGTGGGGGCCATACAGAACCCGGCTTACAGGCCAGCTGGCATTTTCCTCTACAGCGCTCCGAGCCGCTCAGCCGTCAAGCCGGTCTAAAGACGCCTCGATCGCCTGCCAGAGCTCTTCCACCGGCTCGCAGCCGACGGCCAGCCGCACGAAGCCGGGCGGCACGGCATCGCCGCGCTTCGATCGCCGTTCAGCCGATGTATGGACGCCACCAAACGAGGTGGCCGATTCAATCAGCGCGCAGTTGTTGATGAAATCCTCGGCCTTCTCTTCCGAAGTCAGCTCGAATGAGATGAGAAAGCCGAAGCGCTCCATCTGGGCACGCGCCAGATTGTGCGAGGGGTCGCCCTCAAGGCCTGGAAAGCGCAAGCCGCTCACGGCGCGATGCCCCTTGAGCCGGCGGGCGATCGTTTCCGCCGAGGAGCACATGCGATCGTACCGGACCTCAAGTGTTTCAAGGCCGCGATGCACGAGCCAGGCCTCGAACGGCCCGGGAATGCCGCCGGCGGTTTCTCGCCAGTCCCTGACCTTGGCGATAATATCCGGATCACGGCTGGCGACATGGCCGAACAGCACATCCGAGTGACCGTTGATCGCCTTGGTGTCGGCCGAGACCACGATGTCGGCGCCAAGGTCGAGCGGGCGCTGGCCGAAGGGCGTCATCGTCGTGTTGTCGACGATGAGGAGCGCACCTTGTTCGTGGGCGGTCTTGGCGACGGCGGCGATGTCGCAGATATCCAGCCTTGGGTTCGAGGGGGTTTCGACGAAGACCAGCCGGTAGCCGGCGAAGCCGCCGTCGAGCATGCTCGATGTCGGCCTCACGTCATAGGCGATGCCGAGCGGTTTCAGGAAACGCTCCGCCAGAGCCCGCGTCGTGTGGTAGCCGTTCGAGGGCAAGAGGATGCGGTCGCCAGATTTGACCAGCGCAAAGAACGTTGCCGAAATCGCCGCCATGCCCGACGGAAAGGCGATGCACTGCGCATCTTCGAGATGACCAAGCGCATGCTCGACCGCGTGCCATGTCGGATTGCTGAAGCGGCCGTATTGATCGAAGCCCGTCGCGTCGCCCGGCGAATGAAAGATCGAGGCCATTGTCAGCGGCAAAGGGATCGGATCGCCCTTGGCGAAATCGCCGCTGCGCAGATGGGCAAGTGTCGCGGCGCGTGACTTCGCGGTTTCGGACATTGGGCGCATTCCTTCACTGAACTGACGTCCGAACGCTAGGCGTGCCGGGCCTTCGCGGCAAGCCGCGTCCTTTTGGGCCAGAGCCTTCTAAACGCTTCGTTAGGCTTAATGGACGATAAAGACGAGACGTGCCGCAAGCCTGCGCTTTCAGGTTGTGGCATGCGTGTTTGTGATGCCTCTTCCCGTTGACGCCCATATTACCCCATGATATCCCATTCTCATCAAGCTTTCGTTCCGCGTCAGGGTGAAGCGTACGCCAATCGGGCAGTCGCGGCGGCTGCGCGTTTGCCGGTTTTCGCCTTGGTGAATGAAGCGATTTGTCGCGAGGCGATGCGCCGCGGCGGCGCGGAGAAAAACATGGGCAGGGGTGCGGCGGCGACAGCGGCTGTAAGGCGTAGTGGACCGATTTCTGTCAAACGCAGTGAACAGGATCGATGCGAAGGGGCGGGTATCCGTTCCGGCGCATTTCCGTTCGGTCGTGCAGAAACGTGGCTATGCGGAACTCTATGCGCTACGCTGCCTCGACCTTCCGGCGATGGACGTCGGCGGGCTCGATCTGCTCGACCGCTACGAGCAGCGGATCGCGCTGGAAGATCCCTTCCTGCAGACGGCGGACGATATGTCCTTCTTCTGCCATGGCGACGGGACGTTCCTGAAACTCGACCAGGACGGCCGCATCACGATGACCGATTTCATCCGCGAGCACACGGGCATCTCGAACGAGGTGGCCTTTGTCGGCCGCGGCAATTTCTTCCAGATCTGGGAGCCGGGCCGGCTTGCCGCCTATGGGGCGCAGGCTCGAGCCAGGCTTTTGCAGCTTCGGCAGGGGACGAAGCCCGGGGAGGGACCGGAATGATGACTGGCCACGGCGATGATCCTCACGCCGTTGGCGGACTGGTCCGTCACATTCCGGTCCTCCTTGCCGAAGTGCTGGAGGCGCTTGAACCCAAGGCGGGCGAGACGATCGTCGACGGCACGTTCGGCGCCGGCGGCTACACCACCGCCATCCTCGAGCGCGGCGCCTCGGTCGTGGCCATCGACCGCGATCCGGATGCGATCGCCGCGGGCAAGGCTCTGGAACAGCAGGCCGGCGGCAGGCTGAAGCTCGTTCAGGAGCCGTTCTCGACCCTGGACAAGCATGTCGAAAGCGCCGACGGCGTCGTGCTCGACATCGGCGTCTCGTCGATGCAGCTCGACCAGGCCGGGCGCGGCTTTTCCTTTCGCGCCGACGGACCGCTCGACATGCGCATGGCGCAGGCTGGCCTGAGCGCCGCCGACGTCGTGAACACCTTCAAGGCGGGCGACCTTGCCCGCATCTTCGGCTTTCTCGGCGAAGAGCGGCATGCCGGCCGCATCGCCCGCATGATCGAGGCCCGGCGCGAGAAGCGGCCCTTCGAGCGCACGCTCGATCTTGCCGACGCCATCGCCACCCATGTCGGCCGCGCGCCGAAGGACAAGATCCATCCCGCCACCCGCGTCTTCCAGGCGCTGCGCATCTTCGTCAATGACGAGCTCGGCGAGTTGGCGAGCGCGCTGTTCGCCGCCGAGCGGGTGCTGAAGCCGGGCGGCAGGCTCGCCGTCGTGACCTTTCATTCGCTGGAGGATCGCATCGTCAAGCGCTTCATCGCCGATCGCGCCGATGCGGCCAGCGGATCGCGTCATATGCCGGACGCGCCGGCGCGGCTGGCGACCTTCCGCAAATCCGGCGGCGGGGTGACGCCGGGAGAGGCCGAGATCGCCGGCAATCCGCGGGCGCGCTCGGCGAGGCTGCGCGCGGCAATCCGCACCGGCGCGCCTGCGCGCGCCGGCGACTTTTCGATTTTCGGCCTTCCAAAGCTTCCCGCCGTCGAGCGGCCGGGGGAGAGGTAAGCACGTGTTTCGCACCAGCGATATAGTCC
>NZ_RZSR01000661.1:0-3447 GCF_004023265.1 Mesorhizobium sp. M1A.F.Ca.IN.020.06.1.1 | reverse complement strand
GGACGAATACGTGAACATCATGAACAACCTGAAGCTCTCCAATCCGAAGATGATGGATGTGGCCGTGCCGGCCAACATGCGGGTGGGGCTGCATCAGGACGACATCGCCAGCCGCGGCTGGGCAGTAACCGCCGAACAGGCGCTGGCGCTGGTCGGTCGGCCCGACGTGGCGCTGATCGATCTGCGCGAGCAATCCGAACGGGATCGCCACGGCGTCATCCCCGGCGCGATCCATCTGCCCTATGCGCGGCTGCAGGAGAATATCGCCGCCGGCGGCATGCTGCACGAGCTGGCGAAATCGACAGCCAAGCAGATCCTGTTCTATTGCGCCTTCGGCGAGCGCTCGGCGATGGCCGTGCAGGCGGCGCAGGACCGCGGGATATCGAGCGCCCGCCACATCCAGGGCGGCATCGATGCGTGGCGGAAGGCCAGCGGTCCGCTGATGCACTGAGACCTGTCGATATTCAGGTGATGCCGGCCTGCAAACGCGCGTTTCCTGGTGCTCGTGTACTTCAACTACGCTCCGCTCAGGTTCTCGGAACCCGCCATTCTCGGCTCGGCCTGACCTCAATCGCAACACGCCCTTGGATGTGCCAGAAAATCAATTCAATCCGATCAGCTTCGCGCCTCTGCGGAACAGGGCTTCGCCGTCCCGGTCGAAGCGGAAGGTGGCGATGAAATCGTCCGCCCGATAGTCGGGCCACGTGGTGCGGATCGCGGCGGCGAAGTTTCGTGCCTCGTCCTGGCGGCCGGCCAGCGCCAGGCAATGCGCGGCGATCGCCAGGATGATGACATGCGCGTTGGGCCTGGCCGCAGCTTTCAGCGCCCATTCGGCGGCTTCATCGTATTCGCCCAAGCGTGCATGGGCCATGGCCCGCGCGCCCATCATGCCGAACAGCAATGGGTCAAAGGGGCTGAGATGGCGCGAGTGATCGGAGGAGCCGATCGCAGATTGCGGATCGCCCGACTGCGAATGGACAAAGGACAGGGCATAGTGGCCGAGCGCGAAGTTCGGGCTGAGGTCGACGGCCTTCGCCAGCTCAAGCAGCGAGCCGTCCTGCTCGCCGCGCAGCCACAAGGCGCGGCCCATCGCCCAGTGCGCGGCCGGATTGCGGTCATCGACCAGGAGGCTGTGACCGGCAGTTGCGAAAGCCAGCGACGCCTCACGGTCGCGATCGCCCCAACGCTGAAAGGCATTCTGCCAATGCGTGAAGGAGAGGCCTGCATAGGCTCGGGCGAAGGTCGGGTCGAGCTTCAGGGCGTCATTGAAGAACTGCTGCGCCAGTTCGTTTTCCTGGCGGGTGAAGCGGTACATGTGCCAGAGCCCGCGATGATAGGCTTCCCACGCATTCAGCGAATTCGGCGCCTTAAGCATTGCCCGGTTTCGCTCGACGGTCGCGATCTCGGCGGCGATCGAAGAGACGATGCTGTTGCCGATGTCGTCTATCACCGTGAAGATCTCGTCCGGCCTGTGCTCGAAGGTCTCGGCCCACACAATCCTCGCGGTGCGGACCTCGACGAGCTCGACCGAGACGATCACCCTGCCCGAAAGGCTGCGGACCGAGCCTGTCGCCACATAGTCGACATTCAGCCGGCGCCCGGCGTCCTCCGGCGCGATGTCCTTCTCGGCCAGCGCGAAAACCGATCCGCGGGCAATGACGAAGAAATCGCGAAGCTTGGCGAGCCGCGTTATGATGTCGTGGGTCAAGCCATCGGCAAGCCCGCCACGGAAATTGACGGCGCTTTCCGCGAACGGCATCACCGCCAACGAGGCCCGGCGCACCGATGCGGGTTCGGATTCGACGGCAACGATCGGTGCTTGTGGGGCCGGAAGAGCTAGTCCGGATCGCGCGCATGGCGTTGCGCTGGAATGGCGTGCCTTGATCTCGTGCCATGCTTCCCGCAACGGAGCGACATCCAGCTCCTCGGAGCGGAAGAGTTCCGCCGCGGTTGCAATATGCTCCTCACCGGCGCCGATCTGTCCCCGCCGCGCAAGGTTTTCCAGCAGCGCCACATGGGCGCGGCCATCGAAGGGCGCGAGTTCCAGCCATCTGTCCAGATAGGCGCCCGCTTCATCGGCTCCCTGGGGGAGCAGGCCGATGATGTGCTCCAGAACGGCGACGTGGCACGAGCTGAAACGGCGGCGTTGCGCGGTCAGCCAGCTGGTGAAATGCGGGCTCCGATCGAGCTCCAGCCCGTCAAGGAAATCGCCGGCGAAGAGCTGCGCAAGCGCCCGAAGACGCCCGAGGCTGAGCGTCTCGATCCCTTCGGCGACCGCTGCGGCGGCTTCGACGGCATCGACGTTCGTATCGGCAAGACGAAGCGCCACGGTGTCGCCCTCGGTCTCGACCCTCTGCCGGCCCGGTTGGTTAAGCGCGCCGCGAAGCTTGCTCAGGCACCAGCGAAGCTCGCCGCGCGGATCGTTTGGCACGTCCCACAGAAGCTCGCAAAGCCGGCTGCGGCTGACGGGATGTGGCGCGAGCGCCAGATAGGCCAGCAGCGCGCGCAACTTGCGCGAAGAAGGCAATTTAACCGGCTCGCCGCCACGCGCGATCGTCAGTTGCCCAAGCAGTCGCAAGGACAGGCCGGCGGCAGTGTCGTTCGGGCTCGATCGGCTGGATTCCACGTATGTTCCCACGCTTTCTCCAACGCTCACCAGTTGGTCCATGTTCTATCACCAAAGACGACAGGAAGCATCCGGCAGCCCAATTCCATGCCGGAATGCCGCCGTTGCCGCATTCGCGGCAGGTCAAGCAACCTAACGCGGCAAGGTGTCGAAACCGCGCCGCCCAAGCCGCCGGTCTGTAACCGGCGCGTGAGATCGCGAGGAGAAAGCCCATGTTGCAGAAGTTGAAAATCAGGACCACTGCCGGTCGCGGCCGGCTGTTCGACAGCATTCTCGACACCGTCGGCGACACGCCGGTCATCCGTATCAACAATCTCGGCCCCGGCCACGCGACCATCTACGTGAAGGCCGAGTTCTTCAATCCAGCGGCCTCGGTGAAGGACCGGCTGGCGCTCAACATCATCGAGGAAGGCGAGCGCAGCGGCAAGCTGAAGCCGGGCCAGACCGTCGTCGAGGCGACCAGCGGCAACACCGGCATCGGCCTTGCCATGGTCTGCGCGCAGAAGGGCTACCCGCTGGTGGTGACGATGGCCGAAAGCTTCTCGATCGAGCGCCGCAAGCTGATGCGCATGCTGGGCGCCAGGGTGGTGCTGACGCCGCGCGCCCAGAAGGGTTTCGGGATGTACAAGAAGGCGGTGGAACTCGCCGACGCCAACGGCTGGTTCCTGGCGCGCCAGTTCGAGACGGAAGCCAATGCCGCCATCCACGAGGCGACGACGGCGCGCGAGATCATCAACGATTTCGCAGGCTCGCGCCTCGACGTGCTGGTCACCGGCTACGGCACCGGCGGTACCGTGGCCGGTGACCAGCACGTCGAGGCG
>NZ_RZSR01000660.1:0-3448 GCF_004023265.1 Mesorhizobium sp. M1A.F.Ca.IN.020.06.1.1 | reverse complement strand
GTTGTTGGTAATCCATTCGCCAAAGAATTCGGCCCCGCGTTCGCTCATAGGCGATGCCGCGCCTTCAGAAAATGAGCCTCTCGAAGCAGGGAATTCCAATCGGTCCCGATCAACTCGATCAGTTCGCGGGCTTGCTCTTCGGAAATGTCTGCCTCCCTGGCCAATCGGCCGGCCAGGATCTCAACGGCACCGTCATGCGAGTCGCCTTTGTCGGTGTGCTCGTTCATCGAAACCTCCTAGCCTTGAAAACTGCCGAAAGGCCGACAGGTTCAGGCTTGTGCCGAAAATCTGAATTCCTTCGGACTCTTCCCAGCGTCTGCGACTGCCTTGCCGGCCGTTTGGCCAACCAGATTATCTGGGCGGCCCGTCAGGCCGGATTACCAAGACGGCCGGCGGATCGAGAACCGCCTTTTTCATCAAGACCTTCATATAGGCGGCCGCGGTCAATAGCCCCCAATGATCGGCAGGATCTCGCCGGTGATATAGCTGGAGCATTGCGGCGAAGCGAGAAATACATAGGCAGGCGCGATCTCTTCCGGCTGGGCTGGCCGTTTCATCGGGGTCTTTGCGCCAAACTGCGAGACCTTCTCCGCTTCCTTCTCCGACGGGTTCAGCGGCGTCCAAACCGGCCCCGGCGCCACGGCATTGACGCGAATGCCCTTGCTGATCAGGTTACCAGAGAGCGCCCGGGTGAAGGCGTGAATGCCGCCCTTGGTCATCGAATAATCGATGAGTTCCTTCGAGCCTTCGATGCCGGTGACCGACCCGGTGTTGATGATGGCCGAACCCGGCTTCATATGCGGAACGGCTTCCTGGGCCATGTGGAAGTAGCCGTAGAGATTTGTCTTCAGCGTGGTGTCGAAGTGTTGCTCGGTGAGGTCGGCGAAATCGGTCGAATGCACCTGGAAGGCAGCGTTGTTGACGAGCACGTCGAGCCTGCCGAAGGCCTTCAGCGTCCGCTCCACCGCCTTGTGGCAGAAGGTCCGCCTGGCCACGTCGCCGCGCATGATGATGCAGCGCCTGCCTTCGGCCTCGACTGCCTGCTTTGTCGCCTTCGCGTCGCGATCCTCGCTGAGATAGGCGATGGCGATATCCGCCCCTTCCCGGGCGAACAACACGGCAACTGCGCGGCCGATGCCGGAATCGCCGCCGGCGATCAGCGCCACCTTGCCTCCCAATTTGTTCGACCCCTGCCAGAACGGCGCGTCGTAGAGCGGCGCGGGCTCGATCGCCCATTCCTCGCCGGGTTTGGGATGATGCTGCTTCGGGAAAGGCGGCACCGGGTATTCCCGTGCGCCGGCCTGCATGGCGCCTTGTGATTTGGATTTGCCGTTCGACTTGGCGCGATCGGTCGCGTCGACCTTGCGTTGCACGCTCCGCTGCTTGCTGGCCGCCTGCTCGGAGGTGGATTTGGTCCGCGGGGCCGATTTCATCGGTGTGGCGGAGTCGGTCATCCTGGCGGATTTCGTCGGCATCGGTGTCTCCTTCGCTTTCGAGGGACAACGCACGCGAACAGAAAAGGTTGGCCTCGCTCCGAAGCTGCCGGCTCTCAATCCGGACATCGGTCGCGACATCCGTCGGGACCTCAATCATGGCCGCCACAACCGCCGGCGCCGCTCGCCGGGACAGCGATCAGTAGGAGCAGGTTTTTTGACCGCCACGGGCCGGCTGAATGCAACTACCCGGCGGCAGCTTCGTTTTATGCGATCTCAAACAGGCGGTAGCACCATGAAATCCTTTCGGACCGATAATCCCCTTGGCGGCGGCGCCGACCGCGGACCTCTTCGTCGGGGCCGCCCGGCCTGCGTGCGAATGGCTAGGACGGTGAAAGAGCCTTGAGCAGATTCCTGCCCCTCACCATCCACTTCGTCAACGGCGGCACGATGATGGTGTCGTCGATCGCTGACGCCAAGAATGCGCTTGGTCGGAAATGGAAGAGCAAGGACTCACCAGCCTATCGCAAGGCGGTTCGGCTGGTGGAAGACGCGACCAACGGGATTTGCCGGCCGGCAATCGCCTTTGCCGCCTTCAAGAAGGCGGCCGCCGAGCAGGGTCTGCTGGAGCATGCGGGTCCCAGTGCAGCGCTCAGCATGCTCGACCAACTTTCGTCCCGCAACGGCAAGGGCACGCCGAAGTAACGCTCGCGCACCTCGGCTCGTCATCCCGGCTTCAAAAAATATTTCGCGGGAACATCGGTCGATCCCACCGGTTTTGTTTGGTCAAGAAAGTCGAACGAAGGAGACGTCGATGGCAAAGAAAAGTTCGTCCGGCGCGGCGAACGGCTTGGAAAGCCTGTTCGTGGATGGCCTGAAAGACCTTTATTATGCAGAGAAAAAGATCCTGAAGACGCTGCCTAAGATGGCCAAGGCGGCGCAGTCACAGGAAGTGGGCGCGGCCTTCGAAAAGCATCGCACCGAGACTGAAGCTCAGGTCGACCGGCTCGAGCAGGTTTTCGAAATGCTGGGCAAGCCGGCGCGCGGCAAGACGTGTCCCGCGATCGATGGCATCATTGAAGAGGGTTCGGAGATCCTCGAGGAATACAAGGACGAGCCGGCGCTCGACGCGGGCCTTGTGGCTGCCGCCCAGGCGGTCGAGCATTATGAAATAGCGCGCTACGGCACGCTGATTGCCTGGGCGGAGCAACTGGGCCTGAAAGACGCCCTCCCCTTGCTGCGCGACACCCTCAAGGAAGAATCCGCTACCGACGAGACACTTAGCAAGCTCGGCGAAAGCGGTGCGAACAAGCGGGCCATGCAGGCGGCCGCGTAAGGCGCCCGATAAACGCTTATTCGCATGCCAAAAGTCGACTTGGCGACGCGGCCCCGGTCTCTTTGACCGGGGCCGCGATTACGGGGCCCGCCTCCTCGCGAAACGCTGCAAGTTTTTTCAGCGGAGCGGTCGCCTTCTTGGCGTCGCGCCCGCCTTCAGTTGATTTCTTGCCGGTGCCCAGCGCCAAGGACAGGATAAACGGCTGCATTTCGGTGCAGTTCATCCGGCACACTATCCTCAGGCTGGCTTGGCGGGAAATTTCGTCAGGGTGAAAGTCCGGAGTTCAACATTGGAAAAAGCATTCAATCGGCTCGCGGAGAATGTCGCCCATGCCGCGGGTCGTGCATGGGCCTTCGTCTTGTGCGTGGTTTCGGTGGTCCTCTGGGCCATTGCCGGCCCGGCCTTTCATTATTCCGAGCAGCTGATCATCAACACCGCGACGACGATCGTTACTTTCCTGATGGTTTTCCTGATTCAAAATACCCAGAATCGCGACGGCGTGGCCATTCAGGCGAAGCTCGATGAGCTCATTCGCTCAGGCCGCGCAAAAAACGACTTCATCGGCATCGAGCATCTCACGGAAGCGGAGGCCCAAGAATTCATAACCAGGTGTGCCCAAACCAAGACCGCCAGCAAGGGGACGATCGCATCTCATGTCGAAAGCCGCCCTGCCTAAAAC
>NZ_RZSR01000659.1:0-3452 GCF_004023265.1 Mesorhizobium sp. M1A.F.Ca.IN.020.06.1.1 | reverse complement strand
GGTGTCTCCTCGACCGTCATCGATGGCTTGAGGGCACAAGGCGTGTTCGAGACGGTGATGATCCCGCCAAGGCCGGTGGTCGCCGCACCCGATCCCGGCCATGCTGTGCCGGAATTGATGCCGGACCAGAAGGCGGCGGCCGAGAAGCTGCGCGCGGCGATCGCCGCCGACGCCTTCAACGTCACCCTGCTCGACGGCGTCACCGGATCGGGCAAGACGGAAGTCTATTTCGAGGCGGTGGCGGCGGCGCTCGACAAGGGCAAGCAGGTGCTGATCCTGCTGCCGGAGATCGCGCTGACGCACGCTTTCCTCGAACGCTTCCAGAACCGCTTCGGCGCCAAACCGGCGGAGTGGCATTCGGACCTGCCGCCCCGGATGCGCGAACGCGTCTGGCGGCAGGTGGCGGAGGGTGGCGTGCGCGTCGTCGCCGGGGCGCGCTCGGCGCTGTTCTTGCCGTTCAAGGAGCTAGGCCTGATCGTC
Source organism: Mesorhizobium sp. M1A.F.Ca.IN.020.06.1.1 (assembly GCF_004023265.1). NCBI lineage: Bacteria > Pseudomonadati > Pseudomonadota > Alphaproteobacteria > Hyphomicrobiales > Phyllobacteriaceae > Mesorhizobium > Mesorhizobium sp. M1A.F.Ca.IN.020.06.1.1. The sequence continues at coordinate 2,972 of NZ_RZSR01000659.1, read as the reverse complement.
GTCGACGAGGAGCATGACCCGGCCTACAAGCAGGAAGACCGCGTCTTCTACAATGCGCGCGACATGGCGGTGGTGCGCGGCCATATCGGCGCTTTCCCGGTCGTGCTCGCCTCGGCGACGCCGTCGGTCGAGAGCCGCGTCAACGCCAGTCAGGGCCGCTACCAGCGCGCGGTGCTGTCGGCGCGTTTTGCCGAGGCGGCGCTCCCCGACCTGAAATCGATCGACATGCGGCGCGCGCCGCCGGCGCGCGGCGGCTTTCTGTCGCCTCTCCTTCTGGAGCAGATGGAGCGCACGCTGGAGAGACAAGAGCAGTCGCTGCTCTTCCTCAACCGGCGCGGCTATGCGCCGCTGACGCTCTGCCGCGTCTGCGGCCATCGCTTCGGCTGCCCGGTCTGCTCGGCCTGGCTGGTCGAGCATCGCTTTCGCGGCCAGCTCGTCTGCCATCATTGCGGCCACAATGAGCGGCGGCCGGAGGCCTGCCCGGAATGCGGCACGCTCGATCATCTGGTCGCCTGCGGGCCGGGCGTCGAGCGCATCGCCGAGGAAGTGGTGGCGCATTTCCCGGAAGCCCGCACGATCGTATTGTCGTCCGATCTCTTGGGCGGCGTGCGCCGGCTGCGGCTCGAGCTCGAGGCCGTCGCCAATGGCGAGGCCGATATCGTCGTCGGCACGCAGCTCGTCGCTAAGGGTCACAACTTCCCCGGCATGACGCTGGTCGGCGTGGTCGACGCCGATCTCGGCCTCGCCAATGGCGATCCGCGCGCCGCCGAGCGCACCTTCCAGCTGCTCAGCCAGGTGACCGGGCGCGCGGGCCGCACCGGCAAGAAGAGCCTCGGCCTGCTGCAGACCTACCAGCCCGACCATCCGGTGATGCGGGCGATCGTCTCCGGCGATTCGGAAGCCTTCTACGAGCGCGAAATCGCGGAGCGGGAGCGCGCCGCGCTGCCACCGTTCGGCCGGCTCGCCGGCATCATCGTCAGTGCCGCGACACGCGCCGAGGCCGAAACCCATGCGCGGGGCTTGCGGCGCGCGGCACCTACAGCCTCCGATCTCTTCGTGCTCGGACCGGCCGAGGCGCCGCTGTCGCTGATCGGCGGCCGCCACCGCTTCCGCTTGCTTGTCCAGGGCGGGCGGCGCGCGGACATGCAAGGGTTTATTCGAGCCATGCTGGCGGAGGGGCCGAAGCTGCGCGGCTCCGTCAGGGTGCAGGTCGACATCGACCCGCAGAGCTTCCTATAAGCGAGAAAGACAGTCCCAACGGAGTGCTCGCTTTATGAAAACCCTCGGCCTTATCGGCGGCATGAGCTGGGAATCGACGGCGATCTACTACCGACTGCTCAACGAGATCGTGCGCGAGCGGCTGGGCGGGCTGCATTCGGCCGAGCTGTTGCTCTGGTCGTTCGACTTCGCCGAGATCGCCGAACGCCAGCATGCCGGCGACTGGGACGGCGCCGGTGTCCTTCTGGTAAAAGCAGCGCGCAAGCTGGAGGCCGGCGGCGCCGAGGGCTTGATGATTTGCACCAACACGATGCACAAACTCGCCGACACGGTGCAAGCGGCCATCTCGATTCCCATTATCCATATCGCCGACGCAACTGGACACGCTGTTGTCGCCGCAGGCGTGAAGCGCCCGGCGCTGCTGGCGACACGCTTCACCATGGAACAGGATTTCTATAAAGGGCGGCTCGCCGACAAATACGGCCTGCAGCCGGTCGTGCCCGCCCAGGCCGGCCGCGACATGGTGCACCGGATTATCTATGATGAGCTCTGCCAAGGCGTCGTCAAAGCCGACTCGAAGTCCGCCTACGTCGAGGAAGTCGGCCGTCTGCGGCGCGACGAAAAGATCGACGGCCTCATCATGGGCTGCACCGAGATCACCATACTGATCGGCCAGGGCGATTTCGACATGCCGGTGTTCGACACCACGCGCATCCAGGCCGAGGCAGCGATCGACTTCGCATTGTCCTGATCGGGCGCTCTTCTGTCGCTTCTTCTCTTGCGGTCTTTTCAAATGTGCCGGCCGACATCTGGCGCGCGGATTTTCCTCGGCTAGAATGCCGGCAATTTCAGAACAAGACTTTACGAGGGGGATCAGATGGAGTTCGCGTTTCCGTGGCCGGCGAGCCAGGGCGAGTGGCTGGCATGGTCGAGCGCCGTCGTGACGCTGCTCATCGGCCTCGGCCTCTTCCTGGCGCCGAATCTCGCCTTCCGCATCCTGCGCCTGCAGGCAAAGCCGGAGAAAGCGGCGGCGATCGCCGAAGGGCGCGGCCGCATGTCGGGCTTTTATCTCGGCGTCAGCCTGTGCTGCATCCTGCTCGCACAGCCGCTGCTCTATATGGCGCTCGGCTTCTCATGGCTGTTCACCGCTTTCGGTCGGCTTTTGTCGATGATGTCGGACGGCGCCAATACACCTTTCAACTGGGCTTCCATCGTGGTTGAATTGGCCCTGGCGGCGCTGCCGCTTGCCTTCGCCTTCGGCTTCGTACCGTGAATTCGTGGCTAATCCGCCGCTCAGGCTCGGCCTTCGCCGTCTGATGCGACAAAAGTGCCTGAAACCATGCCGGACGATGCATTGCGGTCTCAAAAGGCCTGTGCTAGACGGCAATCGACTTTCGGCCGGGGATAGCGGAAGCCATCCCTCCGTGCTTGGAAAAATCGCAGTAAGGTCAAAGATTTAGCCAGAGTTTTCGCTCGCGCCAACAATCTGCGGCCTGTCAGACAAGAGAAAAGACGGTCCGTGGCCCAATCGTCATCGCCAATCTCAGCTGTCGCAGAGCGCTATGCAAGCTCGCTGTTCGAGCTCGCGCTGCAGGAAAATTCGGTCGCCCAGGTCGAGGCTGACCTCAACGATTTCGAGGCGATGCTCAATGGCAGCGCCGACCTTGCCCGGCTCATCAACAGCCCGGTGTTCTCCAGCGACGATCACGCCAAGGCGATCGGCGCTGCCATTGAGCATCGCCTCGAAATCGTTG
>NZ_RZSR01000658.1:0-3459 GCF_004023265.1 Mesorhizobium sp. M1A.F.Ca.IN.020.06.1.1 | reverse complement strand
ACATAGAAGTGGTGGTGATCGGAAGTGTTGGTGTCGAAATACGTCTTCGACCCTTCGACGGCGAGGATGCGCAGCATGCCGGCCTGGGTGAATTGATGAAGGGCATTGTAGACGGTGGCCAGCGAAACCGGCACACCGGCGGCGATCGCCTCTTCATGCAATTCTTCGGCCGAAAGGTGACGGTCGCCCTTGGCGAAAAGCAGGTCGGCCAGCGCAATGCGCTGGCGCGTCGGCCTCAGGCCGGCTTCGCGAACCCGCTTGTCCACAGCGACATTTTCCTTCCGGCAGCCCGAATCCATCTATCCCGTCTAAGCTTGCAAGCCCCATAGACCGGTCCAGAATGGCAAAAAGAGGTCAATGCCAAAAACTGGACACCACCCGACATATATTCTGTCGCCCAAATGCGATCAATAGCGCGCATTGACCCAGGCAGGCGCACGGGTTAAGCGCAAACGCCGGTTTCCGGCCACAAACAGAGTGTGTTAGGAAACCAACGACATGGGCGCCCTGCCGCCCGGAACGAGAACGGGGACCGAATTAATGGCGGGTCAAAAGTCCAGCTACGACTACGAGGAACTGCTTGCCTGCGCCCGCGGCGAGCTGTTCGGACCGGGAAACGCCCAGCTGCCCTACCCGCCGATGCTGATGTTCGACCGCATCACCGAGATCAGCGAGACCGGCGGCGCCTTCGACAAGGGCTTCATCCGTGCCGAGTTCGACATCAAGCCGGATCTTTGGTTCTTCGCCTGCCATTTCATCGGCAATCCGATCATGCCGGGTTGCCTCGGCCTCGACGCCATGTGGCAATTGACCGGCTTCTATCTCGGCTGGCTCGGCGAACCCGGCAAAGGCATGGCGCTGTCGACCGGCGAGGTGAAGTTCAAGGGCATGGTGACGCCATCGGTCAAGAAGGTCGAATATGGCGTCGACTTCAAGCGCGTGATGCGTGGCCGCCTCGTGCTCGGCATCGCCGACGGCTGGCTCAAGGCGGATGGCGAACCCATATACGCGGCAACGGATCTGAAGGTGGGCCTGTCCAAGCAGTCCGCCGCCTGATCGCCATCGCCACGGGCCCTGGCGTGTCCGGCGGATGCGCAAGGACGCCGCGGTTTTATTTTGCGTATGATCGAAGGCGGAAACCAATTAGGTTTTTCGTCAAACTACGCCGGAAGGAGTTGCGAATGAGACGCGTCGTAGTGACAGGCCTCGGCATTGTGTCGTCGATCGGCAACAACGCCAATGAGGTGCAGGCCTCGCTTTACGATGCCAAGTCCGGCATCAGCTTTTCCAATTCCTTCGCCGAGCACGGTTTTCGCTGCCAGGTATGGGGCGCGCCGACGCTCGACCCGTCGGCGATGATCGACCGCCGCGCAATGCGTTTCCTGAGCCAAGGCGCTGCCTGGAACCATGTCGCCATGGATCAGGCGATCGCGGACGCCGGGCTCGGCGAGAGCGACATCACCAATGAGCGGACCGGCATCGTGATGGGCTCCGGCGGACCGTCTACCAGGACCATCGTGGAAGCCGCCGAAACGACGCTCAAGAACGGCAGCCCGAAGCGGATCGGTCCGTTCGCGGTGCCGAAGGCGATGTCGTCGACCGCTTCGGCCACCTTGGCCACCTGGTTCAAGATCCACGGCGTGAATTACTCGATCTCGTCCGCCTGCTCGACCTCCGCGCACTGCATCGGCAATGCCTGTGAGCTGATCCAGTGGGGCAAGCAGGATATGATGTTCGCCGGCGGCCACGAGGATCTCGACTGGACGATGTCGGACCTGTTCGACGCCATGGGCGCCATGTCGTCGAAATTCAACGACAAGGCATCGGCCGCTTCGCGCGCCTATGATGTCAACCGCGACGGCTTCGTCATCGCCGGCGGCGCGGGCGTTCTGGTGCTGGAAGAGCTGGAGCACGCCAAGGCGCGCGGCGCCAAGATCTATGCCGAGATCGTCGGCTACGGCGCGACCTCCGACGGCTACGACATGGTGGCGCCGTCCGGCGAAGGCGCCGTGCGCTGCATGCGGCAGGCGCTTGCAACCGTCTCGACGCCGGTCGACTACATCAACACGCACGGCACATCGACGCCGGTCGGCGATTCCAAGGAAATGGGCGCCATCCGCGAGGTGTTCGGCGACCAGATGCCGTATATCACCTCGACCAAGTCGCTGACCGGCCATTCGCTCGGCGCCGCAGGCGTCCAGGAATCGATCTACTCCATCCTGATGATGCAGGGCGGCTTCATCGGCGAGAGCGCCCATATCGAGGAGCTCGATCCCGAATTCGAGGGCATGCCGATCGTGCGCAAGCGCATCGACAACGCCAAGATCGACACCGTCCTGTCCAACTCCTTCGGTTTCGGTGGCACCAACGCAACGCTGATTTTCCAGCGCTATTCCGCATAAGGATTGCCTTTTATGGAAGGGTTGATGAAGGGCAAGCGCGGGCTTGTCATGGGGGTCGCCAACGATCATTCGATCGCCTGGGGCATCGCCAGGAAATTGTCCGAACACGGGGCGGAACTCGCCTTCACCTATCAGGGCGACGCCTTCGGGCGGCGGGGCAAGCCGCTGGCCGAGAAGCTCGGTGCCTCGCTGGTCGTGCCTTGCGACGTCGAGGACAGCGCCTCGGTCACCGCAACCTTCCAGACGCTTCGCGAAGCCTGGGACGGCCTGGATTTCGTCGTTCACGCCATCGGCTTCTCCGACAAGAACGAGCTCAAGGGCCTCTACGCCGACACCAGCCGCGACAACTTCGTCCGCACGATGGTGATCTCCTGCTATTCCTTTACCGAGATCGCCCGCAATGCCGCCGCGCTGATGACGAACGGCGGCTCGATGATCACGCTGACCTATGCCGGGTCGGTGCGGGTCATGCCGAACTACAACGTCATGGGCGTCGCCAAGGCCGGACTCGAGGCGAGCGTGCGCTATCTCGCCAACGATTACGGCCCGCGCGGCATTCGGGTGAACGGCATCTCGGCAGGACCGGTGCGGACGCTCGCCGGCTCAGGCGTATCCGACGCACGCCACATGTTCTCTTATCAGCAGCGCAATTCGCCGCTACGGCGCACCGTCACCATCGACGAGGTTGGCGGCTCGGCGCTCTACCTGCTGTCCGATCTGTCTTCGGGAGTCACAGGCGAGATCCACTATGTCGATTCCGGCTATCACATCGTCTCCATGCCGACGCTAGAGGAACTGAAGCAGAACGACGGCCCCCGCGAATAATTCGCTAACGAAAAAAGCACCTTCCAGTAAAATTGGAGGCATTGGCGGAAACCCATTTTAAGGAGGTATCCGCTAAACGGCCCTGTAGTTCAGGGACCTTGCATGTCTGCAGTCAGCAACCCGAAGCGAACACCGCTGTTCCGGCTGATCACCATCGCCAGCTCGGCCATGGGCAGTTTTATCCTCGGACTCTGGGGGTTGCGCTTCGGCTTCGGCGACGGCCTGGCCGGCA
>NZ_RZSR01000657.1:0-3461 GCF_004023265.1 Mesorhizobium sp. M1A.F.Ca.IN.020.06.1.1 | reverse complement strand
GGCTCGGAGATCAGCGGCGAGGCGCGTGTCTACTTCGCCTATCCGGGCGGCAGCACGACCCACTATGGCGACACCAAGGCCACCGTGCCCGCCGGCGAGCAGAAGGTGACGGTGCAGATCGGCGCCGGCACGGTGACCGAAACCATCCAGCTTGCCGCCGGACAGACGGTCGAGAAGGATATCGTGGTCGGCGTCGGCCATGCCGTGCTTAACGCCTACTACACCGCCGGCGGCGACAAGGCCGACAATTCCGGCATCGGCTTCGAGATCGTCAAGGCGAAGAAGAAGATCGACGGTTCGCGTGAAAGCGTGGAGCACTCCTACGGTCCGGACAGCAAGTTCTGGCTGCCGCCGGACGACTATGTCGCGCTAACCACGCTCGATCTCGCCGTTGTCGAACAGCCCTTCAGCATCAAGGCCGGCGACAACCAGGATGTGAAGGTGGCTCTCGGCGCCGGCGTGCTGGCAATGTCGGCGCCCGGCGCCTATTCGATCGAGGTGTTCTCGTCAAAGAAGGATATTGAGGGTAAGCGCAAATCGCTCGGCCTGACCTATGGCGACAGCTGGCAACAGACGATCCCCGCCGGCGACTATGTCGTCGTGCGGCACATGTCCGATCAGGGCCAGGACAAGGAAATGCCGGTGACCATCAAGGCTGGTGAGCGGAGCGAGATCACCGTTCAATAGGCATCGCCGTCCGCAAACGAACGAAAAAGGGTAACCGCTGTTTTGCCCCCAACGTTGTCCGCTGACGCCTGATCTGCGATCAAGGTTCCATGGATGAGCGAGAAGGAGTTTCTCCATGGACACGACATTGGAGGTTCTCACGACACGGCGGGGCCGACGTGAGGCGCATCGCCAATGGCCGGATGAGGTCAAGGCACAGATCGTTTCGGAGGGCTTGCGTCCGGGCGTGACGGTGAACGAAGTAGCGGAGCGCCACGGGCTGGAGGCCAACCATCTGTCGTCCTGGCGAACGCTGGCCCGGCAGGGCAAGCTAGTTTTTTGCCTGCGCCAGGGGAGATCTGCGAACTCAATGCTATTTGATCCGCAGGTCTACTTGACCACCACGCTTGCCGCCGTCGTCAACGGCCACAAGCGGAGGCGGATCGATGAGCTGCTGCCGTGGAACGATCCGCTTGAGTAACGCGTGCACAAAAATAGCAGTCTGGCCGAAGCGGACAAACCCTCGTTAGAGCGTCATAGCTTGACCAGTTGCTTGCCGAAGTTCTCTCCCTTCAACATCCGAACGAAAGCGTGGGGCACGGTCTCGATCCCTTCCGCAACATCTTCCCGTGTCTGAAGCAGTCCCTGTTTGTACCATGACAGCAGATCGGCAATCGCGGTCTCGTATTCTCCTTCGTGGTCGTCGAGCAAGAACCCTTCTATGCGCGCACGGGTGATTAGTGTCCTTCTGAGATGCCTGAGACCGACATCAGGCTGGTCAAACCGGTTGGCCAAGGCAATAGTCCCGACAACCACCACTCTGCCAAAGATGTTGAGGTTTAACATGGCTGCATCGTGAATCGGCCCGGCGGTGTTGTCGATAAAGACATCGACGCCGCTAGGGCATGCGGTCGCGACATCTGCCACGAGATCAGCGGAGCGTCGATGATTGACGCCAGTCCGATATCCAAGCTCCCTGCACCATTCCAGCTTCTCGTCCGAGCCCGCAACAGCGACTGGGTCGAACCCTTTGATCCGCGCGATCTGTCCTGCAATCTGCCCCACAGCTCCTGAAGCGGCAGAGATCAACACCGTTTCCCCCACCTTCGGAGTTGCGGTTTTGAGGAGGGCAAGGTAGGCGGTGAGACCGGGCATGCCGAGATAGCTCAGCGCGGACTGAATCGGAGCGTCGGTTGTCGTCACGGGCTTGGCTGACGCGGCCGGGATCACGCTGAACGGCTGCCAACCAAAATGATCGCTCATCACGAGGTCGCCTGGCTTGAAGTCTGGAGACTCAGACGTAATTACCTCGCCAATTCCGCCGCCACACATCAGATCGCCAATTCTAAAACCAGCAGCATAATTCTTCGCGGGGCTGATCCGACCGCGCATATAGGGATCGACGGAGAGCCACAGAGTTTTCACCAGCAGCTCACCATCCGCAGCCTCGGGAATTGAACGCTCCTCCAGGCTCCAGTTCTCGACGGAGGGCATTGCGGAAGGGTAGCTGCGAAGTATCCAGCTAGGATTTTTGGACATGTCCATCTCCTCAATTTGAGCGTTCGCCCCATTGATGCATGATTTCGGCTTCCGTGTTAAAGAGCGCACGGTGAGAGACATTATTTTGACTTTTGGAAGAATGGCGGATGGATATGATCGAGGCCATGAAGGTGGCCGTGGCAGTCGCCAGGCATAACAGCTTCTCTTCCGCGAGCCGGGATTTGCGCCTTTCCGCTGCCTCGGTAAGCCGCATTGTGGCAGACTTGGAGACCGATCTCGGCGTACGTCTCTTTAACCGCACCACCAGGCAGATCAATCTGACTGATGCCGGGATGGAGTTCGTGCAAAAGAGCACCGGCCTCCTGGAGGAGCTTGATCAGATGCGGAGCGCAGTACGCGAACGCCACGAAACTCCTCGCGGCCAACTCCACGTCTCCTGCGTAACGGCCTTTGGTAATGAGTGCCTGGCACCAGTGGTTCCTGAGTTCGTGCGACGGTTCCCGCAGCTCGATGTCTCAATCGACCTTGGCAATCGTTTGGTTGATCTCATTGGCGAGCACTTCGATGTCGCCATCCGGGTAGGACCGTTGAACGATTCATCCCTGATTGCGCAGAGGATTTTCACGCAGAGGATCGTGTTCGTCGCGACACCCCAGTTTTGCCAGCTATATGGGACACCCAGGACCTTGGACGAGATCAGAGCGTGCCCATCCGTTACTCAGGTCAGCGGGGAATGGGGGCGCGTTCATAAGTTTTCGCATCAAGGAAAGGTCATTGACTTCGAAGTGCCGCAGCAATTGACAATGAACTCAGCGCGAGCGGTGAGAAACGCCTGCCTAGCGGGAGGGGGGTACTCCCTCTTGGGCGATTTCATGGTCGCCCAAGATATAGCGGAGAACCGCCTCGTGCGGCTGCTGCCGGATCATGAACCCATGGAGCAACCGATCTTCGCCTTCTACGCTCAGCGACGTCACACCCCACGTAAAGTCAGGGTGTTTATTGACTATTTGGCGGAGGTCTTCAGTGGCAAGAATACCTCGTGAGACCTCTTGTCTAGGTGCCGATGGCACACCGCTTACGACAAAGGGCGGCTCCGAGCGGCGGCTCCGAGCCGCTCTTTTTTTAGCAGATTGACGTTAGGCATTTGCGAAGGCGGCGGCGCCGTGGTCGGCGCGGCCGACCAGTTGGCGAAAGCCGGCGAACAGCTCGCGGCCGAAGCCGAACTCGTTGCCGATCAGGTCGGCATCCGCCGTGCGGCGCAGCGCGAACTCCGTTCCCGGCACCAGCACCTCCAG
>NZ_RZSR01000656.1:0-3461 GCF_004023265.1 Mesorhizobium sp. M1A.F.Ca.IN.020.06.1.1 | reverse complement strand
CTCTATGCCGCCGCCGGCGGCCAGCCCGGCCATGCCGCCGCCTGGGAGGACGAAGCCGTGAATGTCGCGACGGGCGACTTCTACCGCGGCACGCGGGCGACGCTGGAAGGCGCCTGGGTGCGCCCGCGCCACGACGGCTACATGGCGTTTCAGCAGGCGGCGTCCGATCGCCTCAACGAGGGTCTTGCCGGCCGGCAGGACGCCCCCCGCGTCGTCGCCGACATCAATCGCCTGTTCCGGCAGAGCTTCGCGGCGCCCCGCTAATACAGTCGGGCATCGGCCTTGCGGCTCACAGCCGCCAGAGCTTCTTCGCGTTGCCGGAGAGCAGTTTCGCGCGCTCGGTTTCGCTCGCCCCGGCAAGGAGCGCGTGCGTCGCCGCTACCCAGCCGAGCAGCCCGCCACCGAGCGTGCAGACCGGCCAGTCGCTGCCCCACACGACGCGATCCCAGCCGAAGCTGCCGATCGTGTGCTCGACATAAGGCCGCAGGGTCTCGACGGTCCAGCTCGCCGGATCGGCATAGGCGACGACGCCGGAGATCTTGCCGACGACATTGGGGCGCCGGGCGATCTCGGCGATCTGCTCGCGCCAGGGATGCTCGGCCTTGCCCTGGATGTCGGGCACGCCGCAATGATCGAGAACGAATTGCACGTCAGGCGCCAGATCGACCAGCGCGATCGCTTGGCTCATCTGTCGCGGCAGGACGCAAAGATCGAAGGTCAGCCCGCTGCCGGCGATGCGCCTGATGTTCTCGCGGAACAGGGCGCCCTCGGAGACGTCGTCGGGCACGACATGCAGCACGCGGCGGAATCCTTTGACAAATGGATCGGCCTTCACCTTGTCCAGCCAGGCGGCGAAGCCAGGTTCTTCCGGCCGGCACGACACGATCGCGCCCCGCACCAGGCTGCCCGGCTTCTTCGACAGTCCTTCGACAAGGGCTGTCTCAGCCGCGATATCTGCCGGGTGGACGTCGACCTCCATATGGAGCGCCAATTCTATGCCCGCGCGGCGCGCCTCGGTGGCGTATTCGTCGTGGGAAAAATCGCGGTCGAGGGCCGGCACGCCGGAGAGCCATGGATAGCGTAGCGCCGCCCTGTCGATGAGATGCAGGTGGGTATCGACGATCATGGCTTCCTCCCTTGTCGCGCTATCCACGTGGCCCGAATTGCGCAGCGGCTTTTGCGCAAACGACATGCTTCAGACATGGACTCGATCATCTCACCGGAGAATTCGCCATTCAAATAAGAATTATTCCTTTGACCTGACATCCGACCCGGCGAGTTGCGACAGGCGGGCCGCTGCTGCCTGGAGCAGCGTGATGGTCCTGGTGATATCGGGCGCTGCCGGCGCGTTGACCAGAGTGATATAGGGTATGGTGAGCGCGGCGATGCCGTGCCCGTCGGAACCGAGCACCGGCGCCGACAGATTGTAGACGCCGGCCGTCTGCAACGAAGCCATCATCTCGTAGCCACGATCGCGCACCTGGTCGAGGCGGGCGAAGAAGTCGGGCGACAACTTCATCTCCTCGTTGCTGCGCAAATGCTCGGCGATCATCATCTCGCGCTCTTCCGGCGAGCGAAAGGCCAGCAGCACATGTCCCGAGCCGGTGTCGAACAGGCTGATATGCGAGCCGACGCGGATCGAGATGCCCCAGTATCGCGGCGCTTCCTGCTGGGCAATGACCACGGCGCTGCCACGGTCGAACACGACGAGCTGGTTTGCCTGCCAGGAGGTCTCGGCCAGCTCGCGCATGATCGAGGTGGCGTAGGAGACCAGCCTGCGCACCGGTGCATGCAGCTGGCCAAGCCCGAAGAGCTTCAGCGTCAGCGAATAGCGGTCGCCGTCTGGCCGGGTGACGTAGCCGCGTTTCACCAGACGGTCGAGCATCCGGTAAAATTCGTTCGGGCTGCGGTCGAGCCGCTTGGCTATCTCGGCCTGGGTCAGGCCGCCATCGACGCTGGCGAGCAGTTCCAGAATGTCCAGCCCCTTGTCCAGTGCCGGCGCGCGATAGCGGTCTTCCTCGTCGTCCTGCACCCGATGCCCTCTGGTGAATTCTGATCTTCATATACGCAAGACAGCCTTCATAGGGAAGAAGTTTCGGCTTGACGACTTATGAATAATTTGTTTGCATATGAATGAAGCATGGAGCTTCAGCCATGACGGCCTGCGGCCATTCCAGGGAGGATATTCATGAACAGACTGCTTTCCGGCGTCGCCGCCGGCGCATTGCTCATGGCATCGGGTGCGGTCTTTGCGGCCGACCTGCCGGGCAAGTTCACCGGCGTCACGATCGACGCCAAGCTGATCGGCGGCCAGCAATACGAAAAACTCTACGCGCGCATCGGCGAGTGGGAGAAGGCGACCGGCGCCAAGGTCAACGTCGTCTCCAAGAAGAACCACTTCGATCTCGACAAGGAGATCAAGTCAGACATCGCCTCCAACTCGATCACCTGGTGCGTCGGCTCCAACCACACCTCGTTCGCGCCGCAATATCCGGGCATCTACACCGACCTCGCCAAGCTGCTGCCGAAGGAGGAGATCGACGCTTTCGTCCCGGCCAACATCGCCGCCGGCACGCTCGACGGCAAGCTGGTAATGCTGCCGCGCGCGCAGTTCGACGTCTCGGCGCTCTACTACCAGAAGAGCCTCTACCAGGACGAAGCCAAGAAGAAGGCCTACAAGGAGAAGTACGGCGAGGAGCTCGCCCCGCCGGACACCTTCGACGAGATGGCCCAGCAGGCGGAATTCTTCGCCAGCCCGCCCGACTTCTACGGCACGCAATATGCCGGCAAGGAAGAGGCGATCAACGGCCGCTTTTACGAGATGCTGATCGCCGACGGCGGCGAATATCTCGACAAGGACGGCAAGCCTGCCTTCAACTCCGAGGCCGGCGTCAAGGCGCTCGACTGGTTCGTCAAGCTCTACAAGGCCAAGGCTGTGCCCGCCGGCACGACCAACTATTTGTGGGATGATCTCGGCCAGGGGTTCGCGTCCGGCACGGTGGCGCTCAACCTCGACTGGCCGGGCTGGGCCGGCTTCTTCAACGACCCGAAGTCGTCCAAGGTCGCCGGCAATGTCGGCGTCAAGGTGCAGCCGAAGGGCTCGTCCGGCAAGCGCTCGGGCTGGTCCGGCGCGCATGGCTTCTCGGTGACCGAAAGCTGCGCCAACAAGGAGGCCGCCGCCTCCCTCGTCTGGTGGCTGACCAACGAGGACAGCCAGAAGCTGGAAGCCGCGGCCGGCCCGCTGCCCACCCGCACCAAGGTGTGGGAATGGGACCTCGAGCAGGCCAAGTCCGATCCTTACAAAACCGAAGTGCTGCAGGCCTTCCAGGAAGCCGCCAAGAACGCCTTCCCGGTGCCGCAGACGCCGGAATGGATCGAGATCTCCAACGCGGTCTATCCCGAACTTCAGGCCGCCATCCTCGGCGACAAGACTTCCAAGCAGGCGCTCGACGACGCTGCCG
>NZ_RZSR01000655.1:0-3464 GCF_004023265.1 Mesorhizobium sp. M1A.F.Ca.IN.020.06.1.1 | reverse complement strand
GTGCTCAACCTGCTCGCCGACCTGCAGGACGAGTTCAAGCTGACCTATGTCTTCATCAGCCACGATCTGTCGGTGGTGCGCTACATCGCCGACGACGTCATGGTGATGTATTTCGGCGAGGCGGTCGAATACGGCTCGCGCGACGAGGTCTTCTCGGACCCCAAGCACAGCTACACCAAGACGCTCTTCGCCGCGACGCCGCGCGCCGACGTGGCAAGCATCAAGGCAAGGCTGGCGAAGAAGGCGGCGTAAGGCTCGAACCAGACGTCCGGGCGTCACGCCAGCTTCGCAATGATTGCCCGCAGCGCTTCGCCGAAACGGTGCACTTCCTCGACCGTGTTGTAGTGCACCAGCGAGGCGCGGATCGCGCCGCTGTCCATCGACAGGTTCAGCCGCTTCATCAGCCGCGGCGCGTACATATGGCCGTCGCGGATGCCGATCTGCAAGGCCGCCATCTCCTCGACGATCCTTTGCGGCGACAGTGTGCCGATGTTGAAGCAGAAGGTCGGCACGCGCTCATGGATACACGCCTCGTCGGCGACGCCGTAAATTGTCGCGCCGCAGGCCTTCAGCACCTTCATCATCTCGCGCGCCAGCGTCAGCTCGTAGTCGCGAATGGCGTTCATGCCGGCGGCGATGTTGTCGCGGCGCGAGCGGTTGTTCTCGGCCAAGAAATTGCGGCCGATCAACTCCAGGTAGCGCACCGCTGCGTCCATGCCGGAGACATTCTCGTAGATGAAGGTGCCGGCCTCGACCTTGTAGGGCGGCTCATCCGGGATGAAGTCCTCGCGGAAGGTCGGCAGCCGCTTCAACGTTTCGAAGCGGCCCCAGAGAAAACCCATATGCGGCGAGAAATTCTTGTAGCCTGAGCAGACGAGATAGTCGCAGTCCCAGGCCTGCACGTCGATCAGCCCGTGCGGCCCGTAGTGCACGCAGTCGAGGAACACTTCCGCGCCTGCCGCATGCGCGATCTTGGCGACCGAAGCGACATCGACAATCGAGCCGATCGAGTGCGCGGTTACCGTGCAGGCGACGAGCCGGGTGCGGTCCGACATCAGCGGCTTGAGGTCGTCGACATGCAGATTGCCGTCCTCGCGCATGCGCCACCATTTGAACCTGGCGCCGGCCTGCTCCAGCGCCAACCACGTGGCGATGTTGGCGTCATGGTCCATGTCGGTGACGACGATCTCGTCGCGTTCCGAAAGCATCTGGCCGATGCCAAGGCTGACAAGGCGGATGAACGAGGTGGCGTTCATGCCGAAGCAGATTTCGGACGGGCTGTAGGCGTTGATCAGGAGCGCCACACTCTCACGCGCTTCGGCGACGGACTGGTCGACGGTGACGCTGCGGCCGTAGCGGCCGCCGCGCTGCACGTTGTGCGCCACCAGATGGCTGGTCACCGCGTCGAGCACGCTTTGCGGGATCTGCGCACCGGCGGCGTTGTCCATGAAGATGAAGTCGCCGGCCTGCCGGAGCGCCGGGAACATGGCGCGGATCTTCTCGACCGGGAACGAAGCGGCGCTCTCCTGCGCTTTCGAAACATGGTGCTGGTTCACGGGAGTCTCCTTCAGCTAATCGAGGTCATTCCAAGGGATCAGTGCGCGGACCGAGCTTTGCCGCGCTCTTCGAGGTAGCCGACCAGCCGCACCAGCGGCCACAGGAAGGCGAGATAGATGATCGCCGCGCCGATCAGCGGCGTCGGATTGGCCATCAGCGCCTGCGCGTCGGTCGCCTGCTTCAAGAGGTCCGGCATCGCCACCACCGAGGCGAGCGCGGTGTCCTTGAACACCGAGACGCAGTTGCTGGTGAGCGGCGGAATGACGACACGGATCGCTTGCGGCAGGATCACCTTGCGCATGGCGACCCAAAAGGGCAGGCCGAGCGCCGAGGCCGCCTCGAACTGGCCCTTCGGAATGTTCTCGATGCCGGCGCGGCAGACTTCCGCCGTGAAGGCCGCCAACACCAGCGACAGCGCAAGTGCTGCCGAGACGAAGGACGACAGGCGGATGCCGATGAAGGGCAGGGCGTAGTAGATCAGGATCAGCACCACCAGGATCGGAAGCGCGCGGAACATGTCGATATAGAGCGTCGCCAGCCGCCTGAGCGGCTTCGGCGCGTAGAGCCGCACCAGGCAGATCGCCAGCCCGCCGATCGTGCCGAAGACGATCGCCGCGCAGCCGAGCAGAATGGTGTTGCCAAGACCGCGGATCAGGATCGGAAACGACCGGACCAGGATGCCCCAGTTGAAGAAGGTGTCGATCAGTTCCATCGGCGCTCACCGTGAGACAAGGTTCGCCGTGTTTGGCGAGACCCAAATGGTCGAAGCGAGAGCGCCAACTCTTGCTGCCGCTCTCGTCGGAATTTCTGATTAGCCGGCTTATTGCGGGATCGGGCCAGGCGTCACCGTGCTGGTGCCGGCTTCCGGATCGACGCCGAACCACTTCTTGTGGATCGCGGCCATGGTGCCATCCTTCTTCATTTCGCTGATGGCGTCGTTGACCTTTTCAAGCAGCGGATGGCCCTTCTTGGTCATCATGGCGAAGCGCTCGCCCGTCGGGATGCGCACCAGGATCTTAAGCGCTGGCATCTGCTTGATGGCGAACAGGAAGCCGGCGAGCTCGCCCGCGCCGCCGTCGATGCGGCCGTTCTGCACGTCGAGCAGAAGGTCCTGCTGGGCGTTGTAGCTCTTGGTTTCTGCAACGCCGAGCTTGGCGGCGTTCTCCTTCATGTAGGCTTCGCCCGTCGAGCCGGCGATGACCCCGATGGTCTTGCCCTTCAGATCGTCGAGCGATTTGATGGCGGAATCCGCCTTGCCGACGATGGTACCGTCGCTGTCGTAATAGGCTTGCGTGAAGCCCTGGTTCTGCAGCCGCTCCTTGGTGACCGAGATCGAGGACACGGCAAAGTCGATGCGGCCCGAAGCGGTCGCTGCGAACAGCGCCTGGAAGCCGAGATCCTGGAACTCGACCTCTGCGCCGATGCGCTTGGCGACATCATTGGCGACGTCGATCTCAAACCCCTCGAAGGCACCCGAATCGGTCTTGTATTCCCATGGCGGGTTGGCCGGATAGGCGCCCACCATGATCTTGTCGGCAAAGGCGGGCGCTGCAAAGGCGAGGCCGGCAGCGACGGCCATCCCAATCAGTCCTAGACGTTTCAACATCTTGCTTCCCTCTGGTTCGGTTCCTGATCCGCCCCTTTCCGGCGCCAAACTCCCGGGCGCCGCAGGCGAGGCGGTACCTGAATTCACGACGCGCGGCGTCGCCGCGAACCGATATGCTCCGTGAGCTGCGCGATCAGCGCATCGACCGCCGTCTCTGTGGTGACCATGCCGGGAGACAGCCGCAGCGTCGTGCCGCGCGCATCGCAGTAAAGCCGCTCGTCGCGAAGCGCAGCTATGATCTTCGCCGGCTCGGTACCTTGCGGCAGGCCGAGCATCACGCTGCCGCCACGTTCACTGGCAT
>NZ_RZSR01000654.1:0-3469 GCF_004023265.1 Mesorhizobium sp. M1A.F.Ca.IN.020.06.1.1 | reverse complement strand
GCCTGGTGGTAGGCGGCCAGGAACTGGTCGCGCTCGGCCGGGCTGAAATGGCAGACGGAAAAGATAGCCGGCAAATGCTTCGACGGGATCGGGATCGAATAGGCCGGGCTGGAGATTTGCGTGACGAAACTGCGATGCTTGCCGAGCGCATCGGCAAGTCGCTGGCGCATGCCGGAAGGCCGCTGGTCGATGACTTGCGACAGGATGGTCTTATACGCGCGGATCGCGTCTTCCGCGCCGGCTTCTTGTATCTTGGCTGGCCTGGCCATGCTGTGCTTACACCGGGACGTCCGCTATGGCCGCCTTGGCCATGGCGAGTTGCGCCGGAGACACCGATAGGTCGCGCAGGCCGGCCTCAATCAGCGCCGGAATGGCGGCCGGATCGCCGCCCGCATCGCCACAGAGGCTGACCGGAATTCCTTTCTCGCGCCCGAAGGCCGCGACCGAAGCGATCAGCCGCATCACAGCCGGATGGCGGACAGCGTTGAGATGTGCAACGGCGGCGTTGTCACGCGCGGCTGCCATCACATATTGCGTCAGGTCGTTGGAGCCGATCGAGAAGAAGGCAACGTCGGCAAAAGCCTCCGGCGCGATGGCCACCGAAGGGACCTCGACCATGATGCCCAGCGGCGGCAGCTTGTGCGCAACACCGCGCGACGCGAGAGCGGCCTCCTCCTCCGCAAACAACGCGGCGGCCTGCCTGTGCTCTTCGGCCATGGCGATCATCGGAAACATCACCTTCAGATTGCCGTGGACGGCGGCGCGCAGCAATGCCCGGATTTGCACCCGGAAGATGTCGCTCCGCGCCAGCGACAGCCTGATACCGCGCAGGCCGAGAAACGGGTTGGTCTCCTCGACGGTGAAGTCGGGGATCGGTTTGTCGCCGCCGGCATCGATGGTGCGGATGGTCACCGGTTTTTCTCCGGCCCATTCCAGCACCTTGCGGTAGGCTTGGTACTGTGTCTCCTCGTCCGGCAGGGCCTTGCCGAACAGGAATTCGGTGCGCATGAGCCCGACGCCATCACAGGTCGCAATGTCGATGCCGTCGACATCGGAAGGGTAGGCAATGTTTACCTGCACCCGCACCGACGTGCCGGCCTTGGTCGCCGCCGGCTGGGCGAGAAAAGTCTGCGCCTGGCCTTGTCGCGCCGCGAAGGAGGAGGATGATTGCCGGAACGCCTCGATCTCCTTCGGCGAGGGCGAGAGCACGATGCCGCCATGCTCGGCGTCGAGCAGCGCGTTTCCGGTGGGCTCGTCCGCAAAGGCACCAAGCCCCACCACCATCGGCACGCCGCGCGAGCGTGCCAGCATGGCGACATGGCTGGCGGTGCTGCCGGCCTCGAGCGCAATGCCGCCGCCTCTGCTCCAGTCGGTTTCGAGGAAACGCGTCGGCGCGATGTCCAGGCCATAGAGGATGGCGCCGAGGGGCGCCGCGGTCTCGCTATCCTCGCTCAGCGCTCGCAGCACCTGGTCGCGGATGTCGCGCAAGTCCGAGGCGCGTGCCCGGAAATAGTCCTGGTCGGACGCCTCATAGCCGGCGATCTCGGCATCCAGTGCTTGCCGCCAGGCAGCGTCGGCCGGCTCTCCGGAGCCGAGCGCCGCGAAGGCGGGCGCGCTCAGCGCGACGTCCTCCAGCATGGCGATGTGGAATTCGAGGATGCCGGCGGCATCGCCATCGGCCGTCTCGACAAGCGAGGTCAGCCGGCTCACCGCCTTGCCGATGGCCGCCTTCAGCGCTGCTTTCTCCTCCGCCTCGCTCGCCTTAGCCACATAAGCAGCCGGTGGACGGTCGAGGTTGAACAGCGGCCCTTCGGCGTAGCCGGGAGAGGCAGGGATGCCCTCAATCCGCATGGCCCGCATTCCTTGCGGATTGAGAGGGCGGCAGACCCGGCTCAAGCGGAGCGGGCATGATCCGCATCCTCGTCGAAATCGCGCTGCACCAGGCCGACCAGCGCTTCGACCGCGTTGCTTGCGCCGTCGCCTCGCGCCCTTATGTGCAGCACGGTTCCTTTCGGCGCCTTGGCCGCCATGACCTTGACGATGCTCTTGGCATCGAACCAGGGGCCGTTGGCGGCGACTGCCACCTCCACCTCGGCCGCGAACGACTTGGCGAGCTTGGTGAACTTCACCGAAGGGCGCGCGTGCAGGCCCACCTCGTGGGTGATCAGAACCGTGGCTTCGGCGGATGCGGACATTCAGTCGATTCCCGTTCACTCACGACGGCGACAATTCATGCGCCGTCGCCACCACTTCCTTGAGCGAGGCACCCCCGGAAGATTCCGTCGCCGCCATCACCGCGCCCTCGACGATCGGCGCGTTGCAGACGACTATTCTGCGGGAGCGCGGCTCTCCGATCATTTCCACCGCCATCTCGCTGTTGGTCTCGGCGCCGCCGAGATCGACCAGGATGGCGACGCCCGCTTCCGACCAGGCCTTTTCGATCGCGCCCATGATCGCCTCGACGCTGGTGCCCAGCCCGCCATGGCCGTTTCCGCCGCACCATGCAAGCGGCACTTCGTCGCCCACCATCTGGCGCACCATGTCGGCCGTGCCTTCGGCGACCAGCGGCGAATGCGAGACGATGACGATACCGACATTGCTCATCAAGAACCCTCGATTGCTTCAGCGACTGCGCGCACCAAGAGCGCGGTCGACCGCGCCCCGGCGTCCATATGCCCGATCGAGCGCTCCCCCAGGAAAGAGGCGCGCCCACGCAAGGCCTTCATCGGCACGGTGGCCTCGGCCGCCTTGTCGGCGGCGTCTGCGATTGCGCCAGCCGTCTTGCCCTGCGCCAGTGCCTCATACACCGGCTGCAGCACGTCGAGCATCGTTTTTTGCCCCGGCTGCGATTTGCCGCGCGCCGAAACCGCCTCGATCGCCTTACCCAGCGCCGCTGTCAGCGCGGCGCGGTCGGGCGTGCCGGACAGTTCCTTGCCGAGCGCCATGAACAGAGTACCGAACAAGGGCCCGGAGGCTCCACCGACGGTCATCACCAACCTGGTGCCGATCGCCTTAAGCGCGTCCGGCAGCGGTTTTGCCGCGATTGCGGCCTTTTCGGCGCGGACCGCCTCGAAGCCGCGCTTCATGTTCAGCCCATGGTCGCCGTCGCCGATCGCCTGGTCGAGCGCGGTCAACTCGTCGGCATGCGCCGCGATCGTATCCGCTGTCGCCGCGATCAATTGTGAGAAATCGGGTGCGGCCATCGCCTGTCCTTCACGCCGGGACGAACATGGCCACCATGGCCGCGAACGCCTCGGCAACTGCAAACGCGCCCGGATCCGCTATGTCAAGCTGGCGGCCGATATAGGCCGAGCGACCGGCCTTCGCCTTCGGCATCGCTGCAGTCGCCTGCGCGCCCCGCCGCGCGGCCGAAGCAGCCGCCTCCAGCCCGTTCGTGTCGAGCGCCTTCAGAGCCGGCTCCAGCGCGTCGACCATTGTGCGGTCGCCGAGTTTCGCGCCGCCGTAGAAG
>NZ_RZSR01000653.1:0-3471 GCF_004023265.1 Mesorhizobium sp. M1A.F.Ca.IN.020.06.1.1 | reverse complement strand
ACAGATAGTCCTCGACGGCGCGTTTGCCGAGTTCGCGTCCGAGACCGGATTGCTTGTAGCCGCCGAAGGGCAGTTCGGGATAACCCTCCATGAACGTATTCACCCAAACCGTCCCCGAACGCACACCGCGCGCCACCGACATGCATGTGTCGATGCTGGCGCTCCACACTCCCGCAGACAGACCATAGGGCGTGTTGTTGGCGATGTGCAATGCCCTTTCAATCGTTTCAAAAGTGAGCACGGACAGCACCGGCCCGAAGACTTCCTCGCGCGCGATTTCCATGTCCTCGGTAACGTTGCGGACAATGGTCGGATCGAGATACTGGCCGGCGTTGGAGGCGAGCTGTTCGCCGCCGCTGAAGACGCTGCCGCCGCTGGTCTTGGCCGCCGTCACATAGCCGGCTACCTTTGCCATGTGGTCGGCCGAGATCATCGCGCCGACCTTGGTGCGGTCGTCAAGCGGATCGCCGACTTTCACCCTCTCGGCCAGCGCCTTGACTGCGCCGAGAAAGTCGTCCGCGATCGCCTCATGCACGATCAGCCGACTGCCGGCATTGCAGCATTCGCCGGCGTTGAAGAAGCCGCCGAAGACTGCGGCATCCGCCGCTGCTTCGAGATCGGCGTCGGGGAAGACGATCTGGCCGTTCTTGCCGCCGAGCTCCATCGACACCTTCTTCAGCGAACTGGACGCCGCCGCCATCGTCATCTTGCCGACGCGGGTCGAGCCGGTGAAGGACACCATCTCAACCAGCGGATGCCTGACCATCGGCGCGCCGACATCGCTACCCAGGCCGGCGAGGATGTTGACGACACCCGCCGGCAGGCCGGCCTGCAGCAGGATATCGCCGAGCACGAAGGTCGACGCCGAGGTCATCTCGCTCGGCTTGACCACGGCAGTGCAGCCGGCGGCGAGCGCGAAGGGCAGTTTCTGGCTGACGATCAGGAAGGGAAAATTCCACGGCGTGATGATCGAGACGACGCCGATCGGCTCGCGCAGCACCACGCCCAGCATGTCATCGCCGAGATTGGCATAGCTCTCGCCATGGAGCGTGCGAGCAAGCGAAGCGGCATAGCGCCAGATGTCGACGGCGCCGCCGATCTCGCCGCGCGCCTGCGCGATCGGCTTGCCGGATTCCAACGCGTCGAGCCTGGCAATCTCTTCCAGTCGGCCCTCGATCAGATCGGCCGCTTTGAGCAGCACCGCGGCGCGTTCCGACGCCTTCATGCGCGGCCATGCGCCGGCCTCGAAGGCCTTGTGAGCTGCCTGCACCGCAGCGTCGACTTCCGCAGCACCCGCCTGCGCATAGCGTGAAACCGCAAAACCGTGGCCGGGACTGTTGCGTTCGATCGTGCGGCCGTCCCGGGCATCGACATGTTTGCCGTCGATCAGAAGCTTGTAGCTCTTCGGCGCCTGAGACGCTTCGACCGGCATGGAAATGTTAAGCGGTGCGTTCATCGTATCTTCTCTAGGATCTCGAAAAGTCCGGCTTGTGCCTGGCCTTGAAGGCGCCGACACCGGCCTTGAGGTCGCCGGTGAGCGCAATGAAGCCGCTGGCCAGCGCTTCCGTGGCGGCGGCGTCTTCCTCGCCTTCGGCAATGCCGATCATCAGCTTGGCGGCCTCGGTTGCGAGCGGACCACGCTCGGCGATCTTTTCTCCCCAGGCTTTTGCTTCATCCAAGGCCTTGCCGGTTTCGACGACGCGGTCGACGACGCCGAGGGCGAGCGCCTCGTTCGCCAGAAAAATCTCGCCGCCAAGCGCCATGCGCCGCACGATCTGTGCACCGAAGCGGCGCACAGCGCGCTGCGTACCAGACCAGCCGGGCACGACGCCGATCGAGGTCTCGGGAAAGCCGAGCTTGATCTGGGTTTCGGCGACGCGAAAATCGCAGGCGGCGGCCAATTCCAAGCCGCCGCCCAGCGCATGGCCGGACAGCACGGCGATTGTCGGTTGCCGAAGCCGCGCCAGCCGGTCGAAGACACGATGGCCGTAGCGCACCCATTGAACCTGGAAATCGGCGGCGCTTAATTGTGCCCAGGCCTCGACGTCGCCGCCGGCGCAAAAACCCTTGCCTTCGCCGCTGATGAGCACGACACGGACACCCTCGGCCAGCTCGGCCTTGTCGAGCGCGGCTTCGAGCGCGCGCAGCATCGGAATGTCGAGCGCGTTGAACTTTTCCGGCCGCCTGAGCGTCACGGTACCGATCGCGCCATCCTGCTCGAAGGTGACGAGGCGCTCAGCCATGCGCGCCTCCAAGTGAAGCGCCGCCGTTGAGCGACAGGCCGATCGGCCGATCCTGATAGAGCGACGCCGGCGTGATCTTGAGGTCGTTTGCGACGGCGAGCGGAGTGTCGGCCTGCGCCAGCACATCGCGTTCGAGATCGATGCCGGGCGCCAGCTCGGTCACCATCAGCCCGGCCTGGGTCAGCTTCATCACACAGCGTTCGGTGACATAGGTAATGTCCTGGCCTTGCGCGACCGCGCGCTTGCCGGAGAAGGAGATGTGCTCGACCTCCTCGACGATCTTTTTCACCTTGCCTTCCTGGTCGATGCGGAGGGCGCCGTTCGCCAGCGAAAGCTTGGCGCCAGCATTGAAGAAGCCGGAGAAGACGATCTTCTTCGCCCGCGCGGTGATATCGACGAAGCCGCCGGCGCCGGCCGTCACATGCGGTCTCGCCGAAAGCTTCGACACGTTGACCGAGCCGTGGCGGTCGATCTGCAGGAAGGACAGGAGCGAGGCGTCAAAGCCGCCGGCCTGGAAATAGATGAACTGGTGCGGCGAGGGCATGATCGCCTCGGCATTCGAGGCGCAGCCGAACTTGAAGTCGAGCAGCGGCACGCCGCCGACCGCGCCCTGCTCGATCACCCAGGTGACCTTGCCGTGCTGGCCTTCCTCGAGAAGAATGCGCGGCACGTTGGCGGAGATGCCGAAGCCGATATTGACGGCCATGCCGTCGCGCAACTCCATGGCGACGCGGCGCGCGATCACCTTCTGGATGTTCATCTCCGGGGTGCGGAAGGTGGAGAGCGGCCGGAAGATCTCGCCCGAGATCGCCGGGTCGTAAGCCGTCTGCGTCGTCTGCAGCTGATCGGGCGCGACCACGATATGGTCGACCAAGACGCCGGGCACGCGCACATCGTGCGGCTTGAGGGTTCCGTTCTCGACGATGCGCTTAACCTGCGCAATGACGATGCCGCCATTGTTGCGGGCAGCCAATGCCTGTTCGAGACCGCCGAGATAGGCGCCCTCATGCTCGTAGGTGAGGTTGCCGCGCTCGTCGGCGGAGGTGGCGCGGATGATCGAGACGTTGGGGACGATGGCGCGGAAATAGAGCCACTCCTCGCCGTCGAACTGCTGCACCGAGACGATCGGCTCGCTGGCGGCGGCGTTCATGGCGCAGCCCTGGTGGCGAGGGTCGGCGAAAGTGTCGAGGCCGACCTTGGTCAGCACGCCGGGACGCTTGGCGGCCGC
>NZ_RZSR01000652.1:0-3484 GCF_004023265.1 Mesorhizobium sp. M1A.F.Ca.IN.020.06.1.1 | reverse complement strand
CGCAGCAACGGGCGTCTGAATAACCGCAGACGCCTTGAATTGCAAGGCGTAGCGGCCCCCTTTCACACCCTGCGCCGTTTTGGCCCGATGTTGCCAATGTGGTTCCAAACGGGCTCGGCACGTGCTCAAGCCTACACCGGTCGGCCGAGAGCTACACCGTTTTTGTTGCCGGATCGTTGCCAATCTGGATGCGAATTGGAATAGAGCCCCGTACAGAGGTTTCTCACACCCCCGCCCTTCACTCGCTACCTGCGAAGGCCTTCGCGCGCGTCCTTGCCCTGCCCCCGTGGCGAATGCATGCGGCTTCTAGGATTGGCCTACCCCCGATTTGTAGCGCGCCGATACAAGGCGCCCGACTCGGAGGGAATAACAAATGTGAATGTGGATGGGGGTGATCGACGCCACAATGAGCCAGGGCCTATCGCAACGCAGTTTGCTGACCATATGGCCCCTTGTCCTCGGACGACCGTCGACACACCCTGGTCCCCCGCCCCGCTCGGCGGTCGTCTACCTGTTGAGCGACGACGCACCAGCGCTGCTCATGGCCGGAACCTTTCCGTGTGCCAGACGATCTTGCCGTCGACCTTCATGGCTTGTGGATCACAAGCTTCCGGATCTCGAGAGCCGACCTTCAGGTGATGCTCCGCAGGGCCGCCCTAATGCTGCGAAATGTGACGGGGCTCGTCCTGGATCCGAAGGTCGAGGAAGCGTTGGCAGGCCTGGCTGTGGAAATGGGACTATCCAAGTCGGAGCTGGTCAGAACGATCGTCGGTGAATGGCTGATGGCCAACGCCTACCTGCCGGTGCCCTACGAGCTGGACGACGAGAGTGCGGTCGAAGGCAACGCCTGACCCGCCGTCCAATCATCGCCTCGGACGTTCACTCCTATCCGTTGGTTGCCGTCTAAGTACCTCTGTCCACCAGGTGCTGCCTTCGGCATTCAACCGTAATGGAACTTCGGCTTTGGCTCGGTACCCTCAAATTCGACGCCGACGCGGTCATTCTTTCGCCAACGAACGACAGCTTTGTAAGCGATCCCGTCGATGGGAACGTAGAGCAGAAAGCGTACTGGGATCTGAATGTCTGCAGCCACCTTCAGTTCGGCTCCTTGGGAGTGCTGATTGCGTAGTGAGCAGCTGATTTCCGAGTTTCGGAAACCCGTGATGATCGTTCCGCCCTTCAGCACGCGCGGGCGATGTTCTCGACGGGGAGCGTCTGGAGGTGGGGTTTCCATAGACTTATAACGTGAACGGCGTTCCAGCGCTCCGTGGAGCCGAAAATTATGGCTCAAGCAGGGCGGGACCACAGAGCGCCCAACCTGCTCACAGTTACCTCGTCAGGCTCGGTGTCGGCGGCGGTCCTTTTCCTATTTGAAGGCAAATTTGTAGACCGCTCGGTTGGCCTCGTCGGTGACGCGAACCCATTGGGTCTCGTCTCGCCGGTCCTGTACCTGGCGGCCGGTCACCCATTCAGCGGCTGCTTTCGGTGAGGTCGTTTTCGCGTAGGCAACAGAGAACACGTCCATCTCCGACATGGTTTCAACGGTATAGATGTTCATTTGAAATGCTCTTCAATAAGCGCCGTCAATACATTGAAAGAGCCCGCCCAGTGCGGAACGGGCTCTTTTGTCGGGCCTCCTCTGGCGTCAGCCCACTCCAATTCTCCCGAATGGGGGCCGAAACGCCAGCTCGACGCGTCGCTTTACAGCGCCGCCTAGCTACGGAACTGCGATAAGGGGCACTAGGTTCCGGGGAGTTAGTTCCGCCCCCTATTGAGGTCTTTCGGGCCGGTGTCTGGCGAATAGGTCAAGGTAATACGCTTGCCGCCGCAGACCGCGCATTTCATCCTCGGCCTCAAGTCCCACTCCATAGCCGGAGCATCTGGGCCGAAGCGATCGCGGAGCGCCGACAGATCGAGCTTCTGATGTCGATGGCAGTCGAGGCAGCCGCCCGTGACGGACATGCCCGCGTCGATCAGTTCTTGGAGGGTCCGGCACTCATGGCGGCGATGTAGGCAGAGAATATCCAGATCGCCAGAACGGCTGGAGCCCACTCGTGAGGGAGGGTCGAGTGGGCTCCGTTGCTTGCCTATCGGACGGCTCGGATAGAACTGGGACACCAACCGCGCCGTCGAATCCATAACCGCTTACCCGTCGCGATGTTCCCGACAGAGAAGTCGGAAGACGGAGCGGGCCTAGCTCAGGACAGGAGGACCCGGCCTGTCGCGGGGTGGGCTGGGGACGTGGAGAGCAGGCCGGGCCTCTTACCCCGTTCCGAGCCGGGGCAGATGCACATTATGCGCTGCCTTCCCAGCGACTGACATTAACATTTTCTAAGGCTTAGCTAGCTCTCCGGCGCTTAGAAAGCGCCTGCAATAGGTCAGCTTCGCCGGTGGTGCCGTCATCAAAAGCTTGGAAGACTTCCCTAGCCAGACATTCCCGCTGTTCGCGATCCTTCTTGGCCAGGCGTCTCTCGTCGCACAACCGGTTAAACACCCGCTGGAGCATGTCCAGATCAGCGGGCCCGTAGACGCCACTGCAACGCGACAATGACATGATCGTCGCCCTCGGCGAGGCATCAGCCATTATCACACAGAAATGGTCCTTTGTGGAACGGATTCAGGCCTCAGTGATTAAGCAAAGGAGCGGTCGGTTCCTTCAGGAATGTACCGTCTCAGTGGCAACCTAAAAAGCCCGTCGCTTACGCTCATTAGCTGCGGCGGGCTTTTCATTAGTTACCACTAAAAAGGGTGATGCCTAGCACTGAACGATGGCGCATAATGCATCTCTGCCCCGCCGTGGTTGGCACCGGGGTAAGAGCCCGGCCTGTGCGCCCAAGGTCTCCTCGACCCCTCGGCAGGCCGGGCACGCCCCGGCTAGACGGCATCGTGCCGCGCCGCCTGACCGACCCTCCGTTTGTGGAATTCACTGCATTCCCGTAGCTGCGACTATGATGAGCCCCATCGCAGCGAAAACGATGACGCCGACCATAGCGATCTCAAAGCCGCTTCCGCCAGCGCCTATTTTTTTTGTCGGCCATGGCTTCATGCCTTTCCGCTAACAAACTGGAGCACCCGCCTACGGGCGACACCTTCAAAATCCTCGTGCTGAAGTGGACCCCTCATTTGGGGAGGACAGCAGCGTGCCGTCATTTAAAAATGATGGAGGTCCCTGCGCAGGCATCTTCGCCATGTCAATCGGCCAAGCCGCCCCCACGGCGTTACATCGCTTCGCTCAGAAGGTGAAACAAGCTATCGACCTCCTCGTATATCTCTTTGGGCGCGATGCCCTGACGCCCGGCAGTAGCCAGGAGTTCAAGGACAAGATCGGCAGTGGCCTCTGGATCGTCGGTGCTCACGTTGGCAGATGGTCTGCCATCCATCGGTCCAGAAATTTCAAAGCGCGCGCGCTCATGCGGGGGAAAAGCCGGCCGCGATCTTAGGTTGCTTACTTGTACGGCAGCATCACACGCAAGAGCCCGGTCGT
>NZ_RZSR01000064.1:0-11735 GCF_004023265.1 Mesorhizobium sp. M1A.F.Ca.IN.020.06.1.1 | reverse complement strand
ACCCTCGGCAATGTCGAAGCGCTTGTCCCAATCCGACGCTTCGCCGAGCTGTTCGCGCAGCGCGATGCCATCAAAGCCCATCGCATCGTCCAACCCGACCATGCGGTCGCGCAACTCACTCATCGGCAGGCCGAAGAATTGCCTGGCGCCAAGCGGCGTGAAATTGACCTGGACACAGCAGGCGGCGCCGAAGGATTCGATCATGACCGGGCCGGCATAGAGACCGGCGGCGAAGCTGGCGTAGCGATCGTTGTCGCCCGGGCTGCGGCCGAGCCCGATGGCGAAGGCTTCGGCGAAGCTGATCACCAGGGGTACGGTCAGCGAGGCATATTCGACCATGCGGAAATGGCCGGGCAATATTTCCCGATAGCCGCAGATATCCGTGACGATGCCTGCGAGCGGGGCGGCGGGTTTGCGCCGCACCATCTCGGAATGGAGGGCGGGAGAGCGAGTATCCTCCCGATGGCGCTCCGTCTCGTCGGACATGCCGCAAGCCTAGCAGAACACGCTCGCAAAAATCAAAAGCGCCCGGCAGGGCCGGGCGCTCCGAGTTGCTCCACACTTTTCCTGGATTGCTTTAGGCGCCGCGCATCAGGCAGCCGCCGGCGAGCACGACATAGGCGATGAGCATGATCCACACCGACGCGAGAGGAATGAACGCAAGAAGGCCGAGAGCGGCGAGAAGGCCGATGGCGGCGATGACCAACGAAATAATGAACACGATCTGCGTGGGCGCACTAAGATTCATGTCTGGTCCCTCCAACATGATTCGCAACACCCGAATTCTACCAGCAGGACAGTCACACACCAATGAGTTGGCGTAGGGGATTGGCCGGGTCGGCAAGCAGCTTCACCGCCAGCGCTACACACACGATCACCAGCAGCGGCTTGATCAGTCTTGCGCCGATTTTGATGGCGAGGCCTGCGCCGAGGCGGGCGCCCAGAAACTGGGCGACACCCATCATCAGACCGATCTTCCAGTCGATGACGCCGACGGCGGCGAAGACGACGAAGCCGCCGATGTTGGAGGCGAAATTGAGCAGCTTGGTGTGCGCGGTCGCCTTGAGCAGACCATAGCCGGCAAGGCTGACGAAGGCGAGCATAAGGAACGAGCCCGTGCCTGGGCCGAACAGACCGTCGTACAAGCCGATGGCAGGCACAACCGTTAGGCCGAATAGGAGCGGTGACAGACGCTCTGCGCGGTCAACGTCGTTCATGTTGGGTTTGAACGCGAAGTATAGAGCGATCGCGATCAAGAGAACCGGCAAAAGGGCACGCAGGAAGTCGCCGGGCACGATCGTCGCCAGCAGGGCGCCGATGGCGCCGCCAACAAGGGCCAGCAGTGCGGAAGGCAATTGTCGGCGCAAATCGACCTGGCCGTTCGCGGCATAGTGGATCGTGGCCGAGCCGGACCCGAACATGCCCTGCAGCTTGTTGGTGCCGAGCGCTGCCACCGGAGAGAAGCCCGCCAGGAGCAGCGCCGGGATGGTGATCAGGCCGCCACCGCCGGCGATCGAGTCGACG
Organism: Mesorhizobium sp. M1A.F.Ca.IN.020.06.1.1; assembly: GCF_004023265.1. Lineage (NCBI taxonomy): Bacteria > Pseudomonadati > Pseudomonadota > Alphaproteobacteria > Hyphomicrobiales > Phyllobacteriaceae > Mesorhizobium > Mesorhizobium sp. M1A.F.Ca.IN.020.06.1.1. Next base: position 10,211 of record NZ_RZSR01000064.1, on the reverse strand, counting down.
AAGCCCGCCGCGAAAGCGGCAGCGGTGAGCATGAAGACAGTCTGCAAGGTAAGGTCGATCATCGGGCTGTGGGTCAAGGCGGGGGACGGCTGCTTCCATCATGCTTAGACAGTTTGCGCAAGACCGATTCCACGCTAACAATTTCAACGGAATCGCAAGGGGAGGCTTACGGCGATGGCGCTGCTCGACCAGATACGTTCGATCTTCGACGGCGACCCGGGCGTGCGCAAGGTAGCGGACGATCCGGTGCTGTCGGCCGAGCTTCTGATGCTGTTCCGGATGATCCTGGCCGACGGCGCGGTGTCGGAGAGCGAGATGGTCGCCTTCCGGCACATCTGCAAGGAAGCCTTCGGCATTCCCGAAGCCTCGATCGACAGCGTCGTCGAATATCTCAACGACTACGGCTACGAGACCAACGGCTCACAAGCGATCGCGCTGTTCCGCGACCTCGATGTCGAGCGGCGAAAGCTGCTTGCGCGCCACATGGCCGAGATCGCGAAGGCGGATTCCAAGCTTGCCGAGAGCGAGGTGAAGCTGCTGCGTCGCACGCTCGACTTGCTCGACATCAGCCCGGTGGATTTGGTCAAACCGGAGGGCTGAGCGCGGGCTCGCGGCTTACCCTTGTTCCTGCATGCGTCGCGCGATCGCACGGTGAAGGTCCGGCGCCGCCGCGACCAGCGCCTGCGCGGCTTCCGAGCGCGGGCTGTCGAGCACATCGGCCGTCCTGCCGCGCTCGACTATCTTGCCCTCATGCATGACCAGCACTTCGTCCGACATGGCGCGGGCAACCGTCAGGTCATGGGTGATGAACAGATAGGCGATGCCGAGCTTCTGGTTAAGCTCGGCGAAGAGGTCGAGGATCTGGGCGCGGATCGAGACATCCAGCGCCGAGACCGGCTCGTCGGCGACGACCAGTTTCGGGCGGGTGATGATGGCGCGGGCGATCGATAGGCGCTGGCGCTGGCCGCCCGAGAATTCATGCGGATATTTGTCCATGTCGCGCGGGCCGAGTCCGACCTCATGCAGCGCATGCGCGACCATCTCGCGCCGCTCGGCTTTCGACGGCTGGGTCTCGAGAAGATGCAACGGCTCGGCGACCAGCTTCTCGACCTTCTGGCGTGGATCGAAGGAGCCGTAAGGGTCCTGGAAGACAACCTGCATGTCGCGCCTGGCCGGCTTCAGCTCGGCCTCTGACTTGCCGGTGATGGTTTGGCCGCGAAAGCGGATTGAGCCCGCCGTCGACTTGTCCAATGCCAGGATCATGCGGGCGAGCGTGGATTTGCCACAGCCGGAACGGCCAACGAGGGCTACCGACTGGGCCGGCTCGATGGTTAGCGATACATCGTCGACGGCGTGGATTGGCTCTGCCGCTCGGAACAAGGATTTGCGCCGACCCGGATAGTCGCGGCTCAGGCCTTCGACTTCGAGCAGCGGCTTTGCCGAACCGGCAAGGTGTTTTTTGGGCCGCGCCGGCACATGCATGGAAGCCAGCGCCAGCTCGCGCGTGTAGGGGTGGTGTTGTGCCGACAGCGTGCGCGCGGTGTCGCCGGCTTCCATCACTTCGCCACCGCGCAGGATGGTCAGGCGGTCGGCCATCTCGGTCACTACCGCAAGGTCGTGCGAGATGAGCAGCAGGCCCATGCGGTTTTCGCTGACCAGATCGCGCAGCAGGTCGAGGATCTGCGCCTGCAGCACCACATCGAGCGCCGTGGTCGGCTCGTCGGCAATCAGCAATTTTGGCTTCAGCGCGCAGGCGATGGCGATGACGACGCGCTGGCGCTGCCCGCCGGAGAGCTCATGCGGGTAGCGCGACAGTGGGAACTTGGCTTCCGGCAGGCCGACACGGTCGAGCATTTTTCGCGCGCGATCCTCGGCCTCGGCGCGGCCCGCCCTGGTGTGCCAGCGAATGCCCTCGGCCACCTGCTCGCCGATGGTCTTGACTGGATTGAGCGCCGTCATCGGCTCCTGGAAAACCATGCCGATGTCGTCGCCGCGCAGCGCGCACATCTGGTCCTCGCTCGCTGCAAGGAGGTCGATGCCGTCGAAAGTGACGCGTCCGCTGGTTTGAGCTAGATGCGGCAGCAGGCTCATGATCGTCAGCGCCGTCATCGATTTCCCGGAACCGGATTCGCCGACCAGGCCGACCACCTCGCCAGGCGCAATCGCAAGCTCGACCTGCTTCAGGATCCGCGTTCCGCCGATGACAAGCGATAGGTTCTCGATCTGGAGCAGGCTCATCGCCGCCGCCGCGATTTCGGATCGAGGATGTCGGCGATGCCGTCGCCGAGCAGGTTGAGCCCAAGCACGGTCACGATGATCGCCATGCCGGGAAAGATTGCCATCCACGGCGCCGTCACCATCCGCGTCTGCGCGTCGAACAGCATGCGGCCCCAGCTCGGCATTGGCGGCTGCGCGCCCAGGCCCACATAGGAAAGCCCCGCTTCGGCGAGGATGCCCAGCGCAAACTGGATCGTGCCCTGTACCAGCAGCAGCGTCGCGATGTTGGGCAGGATGTGCTCGACAGAAATCTGCGTCATGCCCTTGCCGGCAGCGCGCGCGGCGAGGATGAATTCGCGCGGCCAGATCGCCAAGGCGCCGGCGCGGGCGACGCGCGCGAAGACCGGGATGTTGAAGATGCCAATGGCGATGATGGCGTTGACGGCGCCCGGCCCGAAGATGGCGGTGATCATGATCGCCGACAGTAGTGCCGGGAAGGCGAAGACGAGATCGTTGATGCGCATCAGCGCCTCGTCGGCAAGGCCGCCCCGCGCCGCCGCGAAGGCGCCGAGCGGCACGCCGATGCCCATGCCGATGCCGACCGCCACCAGCGCTACCGCGATCGAGTTGCGTGCGCCGACCATGATCATCGAAAGGATGTCGCGACCGAAATGGTCGGTGCCGAACCAATGCGTCCACGAGGGCGCCTGCGTCTTGTCTGCGATGACCAGCTTGGTGACGTCGTAGGGCGTCCATGCAAAGGAGAGCAGCGCAATCGCGGCCACCAGCAGCGTGATGGCGAAGCCGATCAGAAAAGAGCGGTTGCCGAAGGCTTTGGCCAGAACCCCGGCAAGCGTTTCCTCGGGCAGGTCGACGCGCATTATCATTGCCGGCCCCTGAGCCGCGGATCGACAACGGCGTAGGAGAAGTCGACCAGCAGATTGACGGCGATCACGGCGGCGACCAGCAGCATGACGACGCTCTCGACGACGATCAGGTCGCGCTGGGTGATGGCTTGGAAAACCAGCCGTCCAAGCCCCGGCAGATAGAAGACATTCTCGATGATGATGGTGCCGGCAAGCAGGAACGCGAATTGCAGGCCGATAATGGTGAGCACCGGGATCATGGCGTTGCGCAGCGCGTGGCGCCAGAGCACGGCGCGGTAGGGCAGGCCTTTGGCGCGGGCGGTGCGGATATAGTCTTCGTTGAGCACCTCGATCAGCGCCGAGCGGGCGACGCGCGCCAGGATCGCCGCCTGCGGCAGCGCCAGCGCCACCGCCGGCAGCAGCAGCGATTTCACGGCCGGCCAGATCCCGGCGCCCCAGCCAGGAAACCCACCCGCCGGCACCAGCCGCAGCCAGACGGCGAAGAGATAGATCAGCATCAGCGCGAACCAGAAATTCGGCACGGCAACGCCGAGTTGGGCAGCGCCCATGGCGAATGTGTCGCCGGCCCGGCCCTGGCGGCCGGCGGAAAACACCCCGACCGGAATGGCTATGACGGTCGACAGCGCCAGCGCGATTAGCGCCAGCGGCAGGGAAACGACGACGCGCTCACCCACGAGGTCGATGACGGGAACCGAATAGGTGTAGGAGCGACCGAAATCGAGACTGAGCAACCCGCCCGCCCAGTGCAGGTAGCGCAGGACAAGCGGCGGGTTCAGGCCCATCTGGTTGCGCAACAGCTCGACCTGGTCGGCGCTGGCGTTGAAGCCCAGCATCAGGCGCGCCGGGTCGCCAGGCAGGATTTCCATCACCGCAAACACCACCATCGAGGCCAGCACCAGCGTGATGGTCGCGATGATGAGGCGCTTGAGGAGATAGGTGGCCATGGGAGGCGATCAGGCGACCGCGCCGGCGTCAATCCGTCCACTTCACCTTGGTAAGGTCATTGGCCTGAATCGGTGCATTCTCCCACAGGCCCTGCAGCTTCGCGTCCCAGACCCCGACCTTCGGCAGCTCGTAAAGGAAGCCGACCACGGCGTCGTCGGCGAGGATCTTCTGCGCCTCTGCCAGCAGCTCCTTCCGCTTCGCCTCGTCCGAGGTCAGGTTGAGCTTGGCGATGATGGCATCGAAGGCCGGGTTGTCGTAGTTGAAGTAATAGTCCTTGCGCGAATAGATATCGATGTCGTTCGGCTCGGTGTGGGAGACGATGGTGAGGTCGTAGTCCTTCTTGGTGAAGACCTGATCCAGCCATTGCGCCCATTCGACGGGGATGATCTCCAGATCGATGCCGACATCGCGCAGCTCGGACGCGATGATCTCGCCGCCAAGCCGCGCATAGGACGGCGGCGGCAGCTTCAGCGTCGCCTTGAAGCCTTTTTCTAGGCCGGCTTCCTTCAGCAGTTCCTTGGCCTTGTCGACATTGTGCGGATAGAGGCCGGTGAGGTCGACATAGTCTTTGTTGGCGGGCGACATATGCGAGCCGATCGGCACTCCCAGGCCCGCCGAGGCGCCGTCGATGATCGCCTTGCGGTCGAGCGCGAAGGAGATGGCCTGGCGCACCTGGAGCTTGTCGAAGGGCGGCTTCTTGTTGTTGATCGAAAGAATCGTCTCGCCTTCGGTGGAGCCGATCACCACTTTGAAACGCGGATCGTCCTTGACCTGAGAGACGCTGTCGGGATCGAAGAAGGGGAAGGCCTGGATGTCGCCCGAAAGCAGCGCCGGCACGGCGGCGGCGGCGTCGGGTACGATGCGGAACTCGACCTTGTCGAGCGCAACCGGGGCACCCCAGTAATTATCCGACTTCACAAGCGTGATCGACGAGCCCTTGGCCCAGTTCTGGAACTTGAAGGGGCCGGTGCCGACCGGCTTTTCCTTGTTGGTGTCGGCCGATTTCGGCGACACCATCACCGCGTCGCCCCAGCCCATATTGTACAGGAAGGAGCCTTGCGGGTTTTTCAGCGTGACCTTCACCGTCGCCGGATCGACGACATCGACCTTGTCGATCTGCGCGAACAGCCCCTTTTGGGCGTTGACCGAATTGTCGGCCCGGGCACGGTCGAGAGAGAATTTCACGTCGTCGGCGCTGAAATCGCTGCCGTCGTGGAATTTCACGCCGGTGTGCAGCTTGAAAGTGTAGATCTTGCCGTCATCCGAGATGGTCCAGCTTTCGGCAAGGTCGGGGATCACCTCGCCGTTCGGACCGATGCGGGTGAGACCTTCGAAGACATTGGCGTAGAGCACCTCGTCGATGGCGGCGGCGGCGCCCGCGGTCGGATCGAGATGCGGGGGTTCGAGCGGAATGCCGATGACGAGGTCGGTACGGGCCGAAAATGCCGACGTGGCGGCCGCGAAAGTAAGCACAGCGGCGGCCAAAATGGTCTTCCACAATCTCATTGCCGAACTCCCATGCGGTCAAACGGACAAGCCCAGCGGATAGAAGCGTGATTTGGCCTGTGAGTAAATTGCGTTTCGTGCTGCCGGGTGGCGCCAAGCGAAATGTTTTTCCCGATCAGCCGGTCGTACCGCGCAGCAGCACGTCGAGGCCGATCGCCATCACCTTGGCCGCGTCCACCATGTCGGCGATGCTCACCCATTCGTCCGGCCGATGCGCGAGATCGAGGATGCCGGGGCCATAAGCGATGCAGTCGTAGATCTGGCCAATGCGGGCAACATGCTTCTGGTCGTAGGTACCGGGCGAAATGACGTATTCCGGCTCGCGGTCGAAGATTTCCATGATGCCCTTGGCGACGGCTTTCACCACCGGCGCGTCGCGCTCGGTCATCAGCGGCAGCACCTCCATCAGGTCGCGGATCTCGTAGTCGAACTTTTCTCGCTCGCGCTTCAGCCGGTCGAGGATGCCGGTGACTTCACCCTTGACGGTGGTGAGGTCTTCCTCGAGCAGGAAGCGGCGGTCGATGGTCAGCCGGCAGGAATCCGGCACGTTGGGCGAGGGCAGTCCCGGCCGGAAATCCTCGGTCTGGCCGCCATGGACGGAATTGATGTTCATGGTCGAGCGCCGGGCGCCCTCGGGCACCACCGGCATGCGCGTCACCTTGCGGTCGAGCGCCGGGAAAAGCTCGTCCTCGAAGGCCTGCACGACGGCACCCATATGGCGCACCGCGTTGTCGCCGAGGAACGGCATCGAGCCATGCGCGATCTCGCCCTTGGTCTCGATCTCGGCCCACCAGACCCCGCGATGGCCAAGGCAGATGCGGTCCTTGTTCAGCGGCTCGGGGATGATGACGTGGTCGACCTTCGGCTTCGAGAAATAGCCGAGCTTCGCCAGATGGGCGACGCCGCCGAACCCGCCGGATTCCTCGTCGACCGTGCCGGATATCTCTATGGCGCCGGGAAAGTCGGGATAGACCTCCATGAAGGCTTCGGCGGCAATGACAGAAGCCGCCAGCCCGCCTTTCATGTCGCAGGCGCCGCGGCCGTAGACCCTACCTTCCTTCACCAGGCCGGCGAAAGGATCGACGGTCCAGCCTTCGCCGGCCTCGACCACGTCGATATGCGAGTTGAAATGGACGCAGGCACCGGGCGAGCGGCCGTCGAAGCGGGCGACGACATTGACGCGCGGGTAGCGGTCGGTGTCGCCGGGCGTGCCTTCTGCGCGAATGAATCCGGTTTCGAAGCCGAGCTTCTTGAGGCGTGCGCCAAGATACTCGGCACATGGCCGGTAGGCCTCGCCGGGCGGATTGACGGTCGGAAAGCGGATGAGCTCGGCGGTCAGCGCGATCAGGTCGTCGACCCGGTCATCGACGGCCCGGAGGAGTCGTTCATTCATCCTGCTGATTGAAGAAGCAACGCGGCGCTTTTGCAAGCTGCCTTTCGCGGTTGCCGGACAATGATTGAGGGCAGGCTCGCGCTTAAACCGTTGAGAGTGGGCGGCGGCCCAGCAACTATGACGGGAAATCATTCAAATTCGCGAAATCGAATTGGCGAATTTGTCAAGGAGTGTGTGGTACTTAACGCACCTGCCGGCGAAAATGATGGAAAAGAGACCACGTGATGGCAGGGGGCAATCGAAGGGGTTCATCGCATGAAAAAATCCAGCCTCATGGCGGCCGTGCTGGCAACCACGTTGCTCGGCACTTCGATCGCAAGCCGGGCGGCTTCGCTGGTCGCCAATATCGACGTCTCGACGCAGACGATGACCGTCAGCAGATACGGCCAGGTGCTGTATCGCTGGAATGTATCGACGGCCCGAAGGGGCTACTTCACACCGCGCGGCAGCTACCGGCCGCAATGGACCGCGCGGATGTGGTACTCGCGCAAGTATGACAATTCGCCGATGCCGTATTCGGTGTTCTTCCGCGGCGGCTACGCCATTCACGGCACCGGCGCCGTGAAATATCTCGGGCGTCCGGCCTCGCATGGCTGCGTGCGCCTGCATACGGCCAATGCCGCGACTTTCTATTCGATGGTGAAGGAAGCCGGCTACGGCAACACGCGAATCGTCGTCACCGATTGAAACGGGCCGGAGAGGGCTGCCTAGGCCGCAGGCAGCATTTGATGGCTGCGCCTGCTCGGAGCGTTGCAGCAATGCCGCACATGCTTCAAAAACAAGCAGCTTATACTAGCGTGAGCATCGCCGGAGCTGGTTTGCATGACGGCGCAGTGGTAAGTACGAAGCGTTGTTCTGGCTGCTTGGGGACTTTAATGTATCGATTTCTATTGAGCGCTGCGATCGCGGCAACCGCAACCTCGGCTTTTGCTGCCGATGCACCCGTTCTTCTGGACCAGGAACTCGCGCAGCCGCATATATCAGGTTATGGCGAAATCTATCTCGGAGGTCTCTATTTCGCGACCCCCGGGGACGACTCGGATGGCACGACTGCCGGCGGCGCCGTTCGGGTGAATTTCCCGATCGACGCCCGCTGGAACATCCAGACCGACGCGGTGATCGATTCGCTTTGGGTCGAAGGCACGAACATCTACAGCTACGGCGGTGCGATCCACGGTTACTGGCGTGATCCGAGCTCATATGCGCTGGGTGGATTTGCTACGATAAACGGATTTGGCGGCGATAACGGCATCGGTGACGCAGACCTTTACACTTTCACCGTCGGCCCGGAGGCACAGGCCTATTTCGGCAACGTGACGATCTACGGCCAAATTTATTATGGCCAGTTGCGGGCCAGCGGCTTTTCGGAGCATTTGGACAACTGGGGCGGCCGTGGAGTGGTGCGCTTCTTCGCCCAGGACAATCTCCGTTTCGATGGCGAACTCGGGTTCTCGAGGCTTTCCGCGGATGGTGGCCACCTCGATACTGTCACAGCCGCCTTGCAGGCTACATACAGGTTCGATGGGACGCCGTGGTCGGTATTCGGGCGCTACCAGTTGGATCACCTGACCATCTCGGAGGCTTCAGGCAGCGTGAACATCCACAAATACGTGGTTGGCCTGCGGGCAAGCTTCGGCTCGGACACACTGCTTTCCGAGGATCGCAACGGTGCCACGATGGATACGTTCCGGCCGAACTTCACCATCCCCGCTCCGCTTTGAGACAGCAGAACCTGGAGCCGCGTGGACTTAGTCCTCGCGGCCCTTCGTTGCGCATGGCACGCAACACGGCTAGCAGAAAGTTATCTCCTAGCGGTTTAGCGTTTGATCCAGACGAAAGCGATCTGAACGTTCTGGGCCGCTTTAGCTGATCTTGGCCCGCTCACGCCGCTTACGTCGCCGGCCGCTCATCTCCCAGCGCTTGTGGAACCACATCCACTGTCCGGGATCCTCGCGCACCCAGCGCTCAACGACGTCGGCGAGCAGCTGCGCGGTGGCGTGAACATCGACGCTGCCGGTTTCGGTGCGCGGCAAGTCGAGCTTGTCTTCGATTTCCAATCGGAAACGGTTTCCCGGCAGCCTGACGCAGCGCGCCGGATAGACATCGCAGTCATAGTGGCGGGCGAGCATCCCCAGCACGGGATTGCTCTGGCAGGGGCGACCAAAGAAGGTCGTCTCGACGCCGTTCGTGAATTTCTGATCGACCAGCACGCCGATATTGCCGCCGTTTTCCAGGATGGCGGCAAGGGCGAACGATGCGCCGGTCGAGGACGGCAGCAGGCCTCCCATGCTCGAGCGGCGTGTCGAGTGGATGTAGTCGGCAAGGTAGGGATTGTTGGGCGGGCGGAACAGTGCCGTGATGTTCATGCCGAAGGTGGCGGCGGCGACCGGCAAAAGCTCGAAATTGCCGAGATGGCCGGTGAACAGGATGTGCGGCTTCTTTTCGCCTGCGATTTCGACGAAATGCTCGATACCGCTGACCTCGACCCGGCCCGGCTTGGCGGCATTCGGGTCAAAATCGAAGAGGGCATCGAGGAAGATGTATTCGGCGGCAAGCCGGGCCATGTTGCCCCACATGTCGGACGCGATGGCCTCGATTTCGGCATCGCTCTTTTGCGGATAGGCAAGGCGCAGATTGTTGACGGCTACCCTGTGCCGTCCGACCATCGGCCCGATGCGGCGGGCGACGCGGTCGGCGAAGTTGAGCGCGCTGTCAGGCGGCAAAAGGCGCAGCAGGCCGATGATCGCCATGGCAAGCCGCGCCACCAGCCAGTGCTCCATTTGGCGTAGCCGCCGGCCATAGCGGAACATGAAGTCCCGGCGGGCTTTCTTGAGTACCTTGCCGACCATCTTGTCTTAGGAAACGCGAAGAATGATCTTGCCGAAGACGTCGCGGCCTTCCATGCGCTTCAGCGCGGCGTCGATGTCGTCGAAGCCGACTTCGGTGTCGATTACGGGCGCGACGAGACCGGCCGCCATCTTCTGCATGGCATCGGCCATGTTCTCCATGCGGCAGCCGAAGGAGCCGAGCAGCTTCAGCTGTTGCTGGAAAAGCTGCATCAGATTGACCTGCGTCGAGACGCCGGAGGTCGAGCCGCAGGTGACGAGGCGGCCGCCGCGCTTCAGGCACAGCATCGAGCCGGCAAAGGTGTCGGCGCCGACATGCTCGAACACGACATCGACGCCCTTCTTCTTCGTCAGCTTGCGCACCACGCCTTCGAAGCGATCCTCGCGATAGTTGATGACATGGTCGGCGCCAAGCGC
>NZ_RZSR01000651.1:0-3485 GCF_004023265.1 Mesorhizobium sp. M1A.F.Ca.IN.020.06.1.1 | reverse complement strand
CCTCATGCACGGCGATGACGGAGCTGCGCGCGCAATAAGTGAGCCGCCCTTCATCGGCCATCCGGTCGAAGAGCAAATGCAACGCGCGAGCCTTGTCCGCCTCGGAGCCGTACAGTTGCTCCGGAGTTCGGACGAACCCGGCAGGCGGGCGGCGATAGATCTGCCCACCCGCGCGGTGCCCTTCATCGATCACCACCGGATGGAGCCCGGCGTCGACCAGTGTCGCCGCGGCCCTTATGCCGGCGGGGCCCGCACCTACGATCACGATGCGCGGCGATGACGGCTCGCTCACGGCCAGTTCTCCGGCGGCGTCGTGCGCAGCCGCATGCCTTCGACGGCAAGAGTTGTGCACGCACGCAGGCGCGGTCCCTCTTCTTGCCACACCCAGCAGTCCTGGCAGGCTCCCATTAGACAGAAACCTGCGCGCGGCTCGGGACCGAACTCGGAACTCCGGAGCGCATGTGCTGTAGCCAGCATTGCGGTCAGCACGGTGTCGCCGTCCAGCGCGTTGCGCGTCTCACCGTCGAGAAGGAATTGCACCTCCTCGCGATCGCGCTCGGCCAGCCGGACGATGCGGCCGACCGTCATCATTCGGCGGCCTCTCGTACCGGCCCCGGACGAGGCAGTTCGGGAAAGCGTTCGCAGACCGCCTCGAAGGCCGCTTGGACGCCTTCCGGCCCGGAGCGACCTTTCATGCGGCGAAAAATCTCCGTCTTGGCGAAGAACCGCCAGTGGATCGGCAAGGCGTCCAGCAGAGCGTGGAGCCGATCATAGGCAGCCGGCGTCCACTGCGCTTCGTAGCTGTCGCGCTCCGGCCCGAAATGGAAATGGCCGACGGACGGCGTGTGCCTCGCGCGCAGCCGCTCCGTCGCGCGCTCGTCGACTTCGACGCCGCGGATAACGACCCCGTAGTCGCTTTCGGCTGCGGCCGGCGAGAGATAGCCGCGCCGCACATCCTCACCGACCCGCCAGGGCTCGCGCTGAAACGGATCGCCGCGTCCGCCGCCGCCGGCGGAGCGGATCGCGAGCACGTCGCCCGGCTGCAGCACCGCCGTGTCGATGTTGCCCAGCCGCCGCTCGCAGTCGGTGCCCGGATTGACGACCATGTCCGACAAGCCGGCCGCCTTGCCGCCCAGCACGCCCCAGGGACGGAAGAAGCTGCGGTCGCGATTGCGCGCCGTAATCCGGGAGTCGGGGGCAAAGACACGAAAAGCCATCTCCGTCGCCAGCCCGCCGCGCCAGCGGCCCGCACCGCCGCTGTCCTGGGCGAGCCCATATTTCACGAACTCGACCGGCGTCTCGGTCTCGGTGATCTCGATCGGCGTGTTCTTGAGATAGGCGGCATCGGCGCCCGATCCATTGGTGCCATCGCGATGCGGCATCGCGCCGCCGCCGCCCACGACGGGGTTGACCGCCGCGATGACGCTCCGGCTGGTGCGCTCATCGATGGTCATGACGTTGACGATGCAGTTGTTGCCGGCCGGCGCCGCCGGCAAGCGCTCCGGCAGCACTTGCGAGAAGGCCCCGAAGATGACCGAGCGCAGCCTGGCGCAGGTGAGCGAGCGCATGCCGACGGCGGCGGGATGGACGGGGTTCAGCACCGAACCTTGCGGCGTGATGCAGGTGAACGGCCGGGTCAGGCCCGTGTTGAGCAGGATTTTCGGGTTGAGCGTGTAGAGCACGTAATACACCCCGACCAAAAGCATCGTGTGGCGCGGGTCGCCGCCCGAAGGCACGTTGAGTGAGGAGCCGAGCTGCGGATCGGAGCCGGTGAAGTCGAGCACGGCCTCATCGCCTTTGATCGTCAGCGTCAGCTTCAGCCGGCAGGGATTGGCCTCGACCGAATCCTCATCGGCATAGTCGGCGAATTGCCAGGTGCCGTCGGGCATGGCGCGCAGCACGGCCCGCGCCTGCGCCTCGGCATGGTCGAGAAGAGCTGCAACGCCTTCGACGAAGCCGGCCTTGCCGAACTTCTTCACCATCGCCTGGATCTTGCGCTCGCCGGTGTTGAGCGCGCCGACCAGCGCCTTGATGTCGCCGATGTTGAGGTCCGGCTTGCGCACATTGGTGCTCATGATCCTGAGGATCGTCTCGTCGAAGACGCCTTCCCTCACCAGCTTCATCGGCGGAAAGCGGACGCCTTCCTGATGGATTTCGGTGAGCGCGCGGCTGAGCGAAGCCGGCACAGCCCCGCCCATGTCGGTGTTGTGGATGTGCCCTCCCGTCCAGGCGACGATCTCGCCGTCGACGAAGACCGGCTTCCACAAATGCGTGTCGGGTGCGTGCGTGGCGACGTGGCCGGAATAGGGATCGTTGGTGAAGGCGACGTCTCCCGGCCGATAGTCGTTCACCATGGCGATCGCACGGTGATAGGAAAGCCCGGGGTACCATGTGGCGCCGAGCTCCATCGGGACGGCGAAGGTCGCTCCCGAGCGGTCCATCAGCATCACCGTAAAATCCTGCGTCTCCTTGACGAAGGCGGAGTGCGCGGTGCGGTGCAGCGTGTGGGCCATGTTCTCGGCCGCCGCGCGGGCATGGTTAGCCAGAACCTGAAGATTTGTGCGGTCGAACAAGGCGTCACTCCGCGAAAGTCAGTACGAGATTGAGGTGGCGATCGACCCGCGCCTGCGTTCCGGCGGGGAGGGCGAAGGTGGTATCTTCCTGCACTACCACCGCAGGCCCGTGAAACGCGCTGCCCGGCACCAGGGTCTGGCGGTCATGGAGGTCGACGGTCTCGACGGTCAGACCGGTATAGACCGGCACCCGGCGCGCCGGATGGGTCGGGACGTCGATCTCCTCGGTCTCGGGGAAGGAGAGCGCCGGACCTGCGCCTATCGCGGACAGCCGTACATTCACAAGCTCGATCGCGCCGTCCGGATCGTGGAAGTCGTAGAGCTGCTCATGGGTGCGGTGGAATGCCTGCTCGATCGCGGCCGCGTCGCCGTCCGCCAGCCATTGGGGCGAAAGGACAACCTCGATCTCATAGCTCTGGCCGAAGTAGCGCATGTCGCAGGAGAGTGTGAGTTGCGCGGCCGCATCGTGCCCCTGCGCCGCAAGCCAGTCGCGGCCCTCCTGCGCCAGCGCCTCGAAGGCCTCGCGGATTCCGGGAAGCGACGCGCCGGATAGCGGGCTGAAGATGGTGCGGATGAAGTCCCCGCGCAGATCAGCCACCAGCCCACCCAGCGCCGATACCACGCCGGGGCGGCGGGGCGCCATGACGCGCTTGATGCCGAGCTCGCGGGCCAGGAAGGCGCCGAGCATCGGGCCGCCGCCGCCGAATGGCATCAGCGTGAAATCGCGCAGATCGACGCCGGCGCGCGAGGCGAGCTTCTCAACCTCGACGAACATTTCCGACACCGCGATGTCGAGGATCGCCTGCGCGGTCTGCTCGACCGGACGGCCGAGCCGGGCGGCAAGCTCGCCGACCACGCGATGCGCCAGTTGGGTCTCGATCCTGAGCTGGCCATAGGCCATCTCCCTATGGC
>NZ_RZSR01000650.1:0-3491 GCF_004023265.1 Mesorhizobium sp. M1A.F.Ca.IN.020.06.1.1 | reverse complement strand
ATTCAGCGCCTGGTTGATCGGGTCGAGGCAGGCCGCCTTGATCAGCTCATAGCCGGCCGCGTTATACGGAACCGAGTTGATGTTCTGGATCAGCTCCATGAGGGAGAGCTGGAGCTGGTTGTTCAGCCAAATCTGGTTGATGTAGCTGTCCAGCCATTCGAACTCGCCCGACACCGTGCCGTTCTGGAACTCCAGGAACTGCTGCGCGGCCGTCGCGTAGGCGCCGTAGAAGTTATAGCCGTTGGCGATGAGGTTGCTCGCCACAGTCGCGGTGGTGACGCCTGCCACCAGGCCATCCTGCCCCCGGAATGCGAAGGTGATGCGGCCGTTGGTCTGCTGGAAGTCGATCGAGGCCGCCGCGCCGCAGATGAAGGCCGCGATCTGCGCGGGCGTCGTGATGCCGCCGGCGGGATGGTAGATGGCGCAGGTGCCGTCGAGATTGGCGCTCGCGATGATGTTGCCGAAGCTCGACGTCGCATCGTTGCCTTCGGTGGGAGTGATGTCCGTATCCCACGCGATGTAGGCATAGCGCTTGTTGGTGTTGTTGACCCACTCGGCAAAGGCCTGCTTCTGCACGCTGCCCGAACCGCCATCGGGATCGAAGATCGTCATGAACGTCGCCCAATTCTGGGTGAGCTGGGTGATCCCGGCCATGAACGCGGCAGGCGTCGTTCCATCGGCGCCCTGAGAGAGCGTCGCGCCGGTCGCCTGGGTCAGGAAGAGCCCCGCCGCGACCGAGCCGGTGGCGAAGGCTGCGGACGACGCCGCGCCGGCGATGGCGGAGGTGATGACGAAGCCGCCAGAGACTGAGTCATAGCTGACGTCCAGCGGCGTAGCCGACGCCGTGATTGCGCCGCTCGCCACCGTCTGGGTTTTGTCGACGAAGTATGTGCCGGTAAGGCCCTCGCCGCTGCCAAGCTGCACGATGCGCGTGCCAGCCGTCACCCCTGCACCGGCAAGCGTCTGGCCGACGGCCAGGGTGCCGCTTGCGAGCGCAGTGACCGTGAGGGTGCCATAGGTCGCGGAGACCGCAGTGCTGGCGACAACCTGCTCGATCGACACGGCATACTCGCCGATGCCGCCGGGCGTTCCCGAGAGCTGGTCGGTGATCTGCGTGCCGGCCGAGACGCCGGCGCCGGAGAGCGCCGCGCCTGCGACCAGAACCCCCGACGTCACGCCGGTCACATACATGACGTTGCCGGCGATGGAGGCGGTCACAGCTGCCGTTGCAGGGGCAATTGCCCCTGTCACGGCGGCCGCCTGCGGAGGAGCGGAGTTCAGGTCGGTCTGGATCAGCGCCGCGGCGGCCGAGAAGCTGTTTGCGCTCGATAGATCGATCGCGTTCGCGGTGCGCACATAGCCATCGACGTTGACGCTGAGCGTGCCGCTCAAAGCCTGGAGCTGCGCCAGCGAGAGCTGGTCGGCCTTTCCGCCTTGCAGATAGGCCGCGACCGACGCGGACGCATACTGCGCGAAAAGGATCGTGGCCGGCTTCTGGGTCGAGTTGTTGAAGCCGTTGAAATAGACCGCCGCGATCTCGGCCTCTTCCGAGGACGGGCCGAAGAAGTTCGACACCGACACACCGTCGTTCGGAAACGAGAGCACCTGCCCAATCGGGACGCGGGTGTTTTGGGTCAGCACGAGGCCGTTCATCACGAGCGCGTTGCCGCCCGCGTTGAGAACGTTCGGAATGACGTTCACAAGCTGCGAGGCCGGGATGGTCGTCATGGACCAGATCCTTTCTGTTTGAGGGGTCAGGCCGGGAAAGTCGCTTCGACGTTGACGACGTCGATCACGGCTTGGTCGGCGAATTGCTGTAGCAGGCCGATTGCCTGGTTGGCCTGCAGATGCACGTCGACGACGTAGCGGGTCTCGTATTGCTGCTCGCCGTTGAAGAACGGGACCTGCTTGGGATCGTCGGCATAGAGGGGAGCGCCATCCATGCCGGCATCCGCGAAATACCGTGTCGCCCGCTCATCGCGGATCAGCGTGGCGATCGTCTGCGCCATGTCGGAAGCGCCGCCATCCGAGGCGCTGTGCACGTCGAGTTGGATGACGACGTCGGTCGGCTGCATGATTGTCTCGGCGCCGCTCGAGAGCGTCTGCGCGGCCAGGGTCTGCGCCGGCGTGACAGCGTAGGATCCAATGCCGCCCGGCGTGCCGCTCGCCTGCTCGCTGATGAGCGTGCCGGCAGTCACCTGTGTTCCGAAGACGGTCGCCCCCACCAGCAGCGCGCCGAACGCGACCTGAGTGACGGTCATCACCGTATCCGCGATCGAGGCCTCGAACGCGCAGTCCTGATAGGTGTCGACGTTCGTCGAGAGGCGACCGCGGCGGCTCACCGTCATTGCGACGAAGTCGCCAGCCGGCTCCGGGACGCGGTTGTCTTGCGCCGAGATCACCTCGACGCCGGCGGGCAGGTATTGCAGCAGAAAGCCGCGCAGGACCGTCTGGATGCCAGACTGGCTGGGGACCGGGCCGCTCATCAGACGCTGGTGCCGATCCCGCGCACCGTGGCCTCGCCGGCGCCGACCGGCTGGCACCACACCTGGTCGCCGGCCGCGAGCGGGAACGGAACGAGGCTCTGGGAGAGCAGGACGCAATTCGAGGCATCCGCCGCCGGCTGGCTGTCCGCGATCGCTGCCAACACGCCGCCTATGCTGGTCACCTGCAACAGCGCCGATGAATAGTTGGCGCCGTCGGCGACCTTAGTCCACTGGCCGGCAGGGCATGGCACCGTGAAGGTTCCGTTCGCCATATCAGGCTCCATCCATTTGTAGGGTCAGGGCACACTTGCACCAGTCGGGCCAGGACTCGAGCACGAGTGCCACGAGCCATGTGTTGCCTTCCGGGAAGGTGCCGGCGGGGAAGACGAAAAGATCGCCGCCGACTTGCAGCTCGCGCACCACGCCGAGGGCCGAACCGTTCAAATAGACGGCGCGGCGCACGCCCTGAATGCTGAGACCGTCGAGCAGCTGCAGATCGTTGTAGGTAAGCGACTGCGCCTGCAGAGAGACGCCAGGCACGTCGACAAAGCTCGGCGTGCGCGTGCCGTCGACCGCCGTGGTGTAGCCGCTGGACCGTTTCAGCGTAGCGGTCACGAACGGGTTGACCGTGCCGATGGCCGCCGAAACGATCCCGTGCAGGTTCATGTTCGGTCAGCCGACGCGGTAGACCGTGAAGGTGCCGGCGCCCGTGTTGCGGAAGCGCAAGATGCCGCTCGACGGGATCGTGGCGCTGCTGTGCGCCGGGAAGTCCATCGAACCGACCAGCGTCATGCCGGCGTTGGTGGTGATGGTCGCATCCTCGGCATCGACGATGGAGGTGTTGATCACCGAGACGTCGAAGGAGTCGTTGGCCTGGAAGTCGGCCGGCAGTGCTGCCTGGAGCGCGGCACCGGTCGGGAGCTGCTGCACTGAGGCCGCGCCTACGCCCTGTTGGATGGTGATGATGCCGGCGAGCAGATCGGCCGGCGCCAGCGTGCCTGAGAC
>NZ_RZSR01000649.1:0-3497 GCF_004023265.1 Mesorhizobium sp. M1A.F.Ca.IN.020.06.1.1 | reverse complement strand
TCGTAATATTGCGATGTTCCAACCACTTTCTTCAGTTCCTCGACCGCAGCATTGACCAGCGGGTCCTTGCTTGGCGGGCAGTCGTTGCGAGGCGGGATGGCGCCTTCGGCGGCGAGGAATGCGCCCAGATTTTCCGGCTTGTAGAAATAGGCGAGGAAGTCGCGCGCACCCTGCTTGTTCTTCGCATTCGCCGGAACGTGGATGGAGTTGACCGAAAAATCCTCGTAGCGGGCGACCCCGGGAACGATCTCGGGAAATGGCGCGTAGGCAAGCTGAGGCAAATCCGCTTCCGGAAAGGCGGATCGAACGAAGCCGCCCAGGTCCATCATTGCCGCCTTCTTTTGCGCTAGGGCAGCACCCGCCTGCTCCCATCCGAACGAACTGTGGCTCGGCGAGAAGAAGCCCGCCTTGATCAGATCGTTCCATTTGTCGAAGACTGGCGTCAACATCGGATCGGTGTAGGGAACTTTGCCGTCCATCAGCGCTATGTGCTTGTCGAGCCCGTTGATGCGCAGGTTCATGTGGTCGAACCAGCCGCCCGCCGGCCAAAGCTCCTTGGTGCCCATGCTGATCGGGATCATCTTCGCGGACTTTGCCGCCTCGCCGAAGGCGAGGAAGTCGTTCCAGGTCTTGGGCGGCGTCCAATTTTTTTCGGCGAAGACGTCCTTGCGATAGAAGAGGCCCCAGAGAAGACCTCCCATCGGCAGGCCATACTGCTTGCCGTCGACGGTGACCGCGCTTGTGGTGGCACCGAGTACGCTCTTGTAGTTCTCCTTGGCGAACAGATCGGAGATGTCGTCAAAAAGGCCCTTGTTGACGAAGGCCTTCATGCGGTTGCCGGAAAACCAGAAGCAGATATCCGGAGCGCCGACGACAAGATAGCTGCGGATTGCCGTCTTATGGGCCTCGTGGTCCATGTTGTTGATGACGATCTTGGTGCCTGATTTTGCCTCATACTCGCTCGCCAGCCGCTGCAGGATCTGGCGTTGCTCGACATTGCTGAGGTTGGAAATGATGGTGATTTCCTGAGCCTGCGCCAAGGCCGGGAGGCAAAGACCAGTCGCCGAAGCGGCGAGTGCCGCGCCAGTGCCCTTGAGGAAACGGCGCCTTGTTGTGGTTAACGCGGAAAAGTCGGTGGTCATGGCTTCTATCTCCTCCCTGAGAACAGCCGGATTCCAATTGAACCATGCGAATTCGTAGCGTATGGATGTCAGCATGGTCAATACTTAATTTACAAAATTAATTATGAGGCAGGAATGAAGCTCAAAGGCGATCAGCAAACGGCCCGCGCGATCAACCGGCGGCTGATCCTGAACCTGCTGCGAAGGCAAGGTGCTATAAGCCGCGCCGAAATCGCCTCTGTTACGGGCCTCAGCCCCGCGGCGGTGACGTTCGTCGTGTCTGAATTGCTCGAGGAAAATATTCTGGTGGAAGGGGAGGCGAGTCTTGGCGCGCCGGGACGTCGACCTATCCCGATCAATATAAACTACGCCGGCAGGCTTGTGGCCGGGCTCAAGCTGAAGGTAGGCGGCATCGATTGTGTGCTGACCGATCTTGCCACGACTCCACTTGTTACGAAGCAGGTCGTTGTCCCCGATCTGTCGCCACAAAGTACGGTGGAGGCCTGCGCCTCGGCAGTCGAGGAGCTGGTTTCCGACCGCAGGGCACCGAAAGGCGCCCAGCTCAGCGGGATCGGCATCGCTGTACCAGGCGTCATCGATAACGGTGTCTGCCGGTTGAGCCACCGGTTCAATTGGGCCGATGTGCCGATCGCTGCGATGCTTGCCGAACGCGTGCGCGTACCCGTCTGGGCGGACGACGACACCAACGCATTTGCGCTCGCGCAACAATTGTTCGGACTTGGCCGGCATCATCGCACCGTCGGGGCCCTGGCCATCGGGGCCGGCATCAGCTGCGCGGTGGTCATCGATGGCTCTGTCCATCACGGCGCGAATGGCGCCGCGGGCAAGATGGGTCACTCGACATACGATCCGAACGGGCCGCCATGCGAGTGTGGCAGGCGCGGTTGCCTGCAGACCTTCTTCTCGGAACCGGCCCTGGTGCGGCGATGGAAGGAGGCCAGGCGACTCGCTGGTGAAGTGACGCGCCACGACATGCTGAACGCGGCCAAGACTGGAGACCGGGCAGCCATAGACCTGCTGCAGGAGGCAGGCGAGGGGATTGGACGATACCTGGGCGGTTTCTGCAATATCATCGATCCGGAAGTGATTGTCGGCGGGGGCGAAGCCGTCACCTTTGGCGACTATCTGTTCGGGCCAATGCGCGATGCATTGAAGCGTTATGCCATGTGGAACCCGCCACCGATTACACCCGATTGGGCAGACGATTCCTGGGCGCGTGGCGCCGCGGCGCTTGCGACCCAAAGGCTCTTCGACTTCGAAAGCAGCCCCGGAGAAATCGCCGGCACTGGGCTGCAACGATCAATGGTCAAGTAGCTGCAGGACCAAAGCGGCGTCCTCGTCCCGATTTCGGGCCTTCGTCTCTGCGCGCCTTTCCGTAGCCAACTGTTTGGAAAAGCGATGCTTGGCCGATGGATGAGGTTCGTGCAAAAGGGCGCCGGCCGAATGGAAGAAGACCGGCGCGAAGGTGCCGGTCTTGATGTCGTAACGAGCAGAGGAGGTCGGCGACCTCCGGTCTCGGATTGCCTGAGCAGTCAAGCGGCCTTGAGGTTCTTCAAGGCCTTTTCGAAGGCATCCTTGATCGGCATGGATACGTCTTCGGTGGCTCTCAACATCACCGCCTGCAGGGTCTTGGCCTGCTCGACGGAAGTGTCGATCTGTTTGTTCACGAAAGCGGCCTGCAGCTCGAAGAACTCGGACGGCGACTTCACGGCAACCAGTGCTTCCAGGTGAGCGAAGCCGGCTTCGGCATTGGCTTGCAGAGCTGCAATCGTCTTCAGCGACACCTCGTTGCGGGTGGTCTTGGCCACCTCAAGGGTCGACTCAAAAGCCTTTTGAGTCGTCTCGGCGTTCGATTCCAATTTGGAAAATGCTTCCTTCGCCTGCTCAATGCCCTGTTCGGCGACAGCGCGAACCTGCTCGGTAACCTTGTACGGCTCGTAAGTAGCGGATTCCGCGTTTTCGATCGTTTCGGTCTTGCCGGGGATCTTGGACATTTTCCATCCTTTTCCAGAGAGTGGCATTACACAAAGCCCCCCTGTTTCATCTACGAATTTATGAAGGGGCGAATTGCCGCTCGAGGGCACCACTGCGGCGGCCCGGCGCGCCGCTGGCGGCGATCGGTGCTAACGAGATTGACCGTCACCTTCTTCGACCCAAAAAGGAGCGGCCTCTTCGCAATCCATCGCTGCATTCGACCCTGGCGCGACCTTCTCAGTTATTCTTGTACAGCCAAGACTCCGTCTCATGCCAAAACGGCCAAGGCGTCGGCGAAGAAACGGTCGCCGCCGAAATTGCCTGATTTCAGGGCAAGCAGCAGCTCGCCGTGCGGGCTGCCGAGTGCACGCAGCGCTGGGA
>NZ_RZSR01000648.1:0-3518 GCF_004023265.1 Mesorhizobium sp. M1A.F.Ca.IN.020.06.1.1 | reverse complement strand
CGTTCATCCATTTCAACTGCGTGAAGAACATCGGCGTCGACGGCCCGGCCACGGAAGATCAGCTCGATTCGCTGCTGGCGCATTACCGCGCTGCCGGCATCTTGCGGCCGTGGTTCTGCACAAGCCCGCACACCGAGCCTTCCCGGCTGCGCTGCTGGCTGGAAGCGCGCGGGCTCCAGCATCAGAGCGGCTGGGAACGAATTTTTCGCGTCGCAACGCCGCTGCCTGCCGAGCCGCTGTTCCCGGCAGACGATCTGTCGGTCGAAGAGGTTACGTCCAAGACCGCTCCCGAATGGGCCTCCTTCATCGATGCGAAGTACAGGCTGCCCACCTCGCCCTGGCTCATCGCGCTGGTCGGCCGCGAGGGTTGGCGTCACTACATGCTGAAACGCGATGGCGCCGTGGCTGCCGTGCGTTCAATGTTCATCTCGGATGGCGCCGCCTGGAGCGGGATCGACGCCCCGGTGCCTGGCATCATGGCGCCGAGCTTCGACCTCGACGCCATGCTTGGCGAAAGGCTGGTCCGCGACGGCATAGCCGCCGGCGCAAGACTGTTCGTCGCCGACATCGAGGCGCCGCGCCCCGAACGCGACGGTCCGGCCTACCGCAACTACGCCCGGCTCGGCTTCAAAATTGCCTATCTCCGCAGTCATTACAGCTATTTGCCGGCGCATTCGAGCTGATCGGAAAGACCTAAAGCGCGTCAGTTCGGCGCGACGCGCTTTAGCGGTACAGCCATTGCTTCAGGCAGCTTCTGGCCACGATATGCGCCGGCGGCAGCACCGGCTGGTCGAAGCGGGAATCGTCGGCAGCCCTGGCGCGAGCCTTTTCCAAGAGCAGGCGAAGCTCGGCCGGGCGCACGCGGTCTCGCTCCATCACGAGTTGGATCATCGGGTCGTTCAAAAGCTCGTCCAGGGGGTTGCTGCTCTCGCTCATCCGTCGCCTCCTCGATGCCTTCCCGCGTGGCGCTTTAGATAGGCAGCCAATGATGGCCCGCCAATGACGCTTTGCCGGCTATCTCGTGAATCGAAGATGAAATTTTTGTGCAGGCATTCTTCCTTCTCCCATCGTTGTGGGAGAACGGAAAACTCTATGCCGGCGGTGCCCCCTCATATTGCGGCAGGCCGTCATCCAGCCGCACCCAAGGCTGCTTCGAAGCGGTCCAGAAATGCATGTCGGGCTTGAACGCGGACGGATCGTCGAGCGAGCCGGATGTGACGCCGAGAATGCCCCTGGAGTCACGTCGCGAAAACATCGTCGTGCCGCAAGCCGGGCAGAAGCCACGCTTGAGGTCCGGCGAGGAATTGACCGTCGCCACCGGCCCCTCGATCGTGACATCATCGATGCGAAACAGGAGCCGCGCATTGAAGGCGGCGCCGATCGCCTTCTGGCACAGCCGGCAATGGCAGACGCGCTCGTTGATTGGTTCGGCCTCGGCGCGATAGCGCACTGCGCCGCACAGGCATCCGCCCTGGTATTTCGCCATTTCCAAGTACCCGATTGACAGGAAGGCCGGCACGGTAGCGGCGAACATCGCAGCGTCAATTAAAAAGCATTGATAGGACGCGATCGCTCACGGTGATGCAGGGGCCGACACGGCAACCGATAGGGAATGGCGTCAGTGGCGGCGCGCCTGGACGAGATAGGCGTCGATCTCGGTTTCGCCGAGCCATTTGGCGGCTTCCAGCCGGTGCAGCCCCTCGATCAGGACATGGCGCTTGCCGTCGTGGCGCACCTGGATCGGGGTCTTCATGCCGTTCTCGAGGATATCCTCGGCAAGATGGCGCACCGTCTCCGGATGCAGCGTCTTGCGCCTCGCCATCGGCACATAGATGTCGTCGACCTTGACCCTTTGCACGCGCAGCATCTTGGCTCCCGGCGTTCAAACATCGCCTGAAGATCAAATAAGCCGTTTGCCGGATAAGGCCAAGCGCCTGCTGGCCCGATCGTTTCCATTTGACGCTTGGCCGTCCTACGGTCTCAATGGCGACCTCTTGGTTTCGGTTTTTCCATGACGCAACGGCCCGCCGACTTTCCCGATTTCGGACTGACGCCCGAGCAGCGCCGGGAGGCGGTGCGCGGGCATTATTACGAGTGGCCCGGCATGGATCGCTCGAGCGGCGAGATCTGGTGCTACAGCGACCGCTTTTCCTATCGTCCGGGCGAGACGGTGACGCTTTTCGTCAGCTCGACGGCCCCGCAATTCAGGATTGTCATCGTCCGCGACGGCGGCGATGAAACCAAGGTCTTCGATGGGTCGGGACTGTCGGCGCGCTGGCAGGAAACGCCCGAGCAATGTTCGGTCGACGGCTGCGGCTGGGAAGCCTCGTTCGAATTCCGCATCGGCGATGACTGGCCGTCGGGAGCTTACCGTGTCAGGCTTTCGGCTGAAGGGCCGGACGGCACGCCGATCGAGAGCCACCACCTCTTCATCGTCGCGCCCCTGCCCGGCCGCAAGCCTGGTCGCCTGCTGCAGATCGCCGCGACCGGCACCTGGCTCGCCTATAACACCTGGGGCGGCTCCAACCACTATCAGGGCATCACCGGCCCGAACCGCGACCGATATGCCACGATGGTCTCCACGCAACGCCCTTGGTGCCGCGGCTTCGTCGTGCTGCCCAAGGATGCACCGCGCGTGCCGCTGGAAGTCGCGATGCCGCCGAAGACCGTGCCGCGTTATCCGCATATGGAATGGGCCTTTGCCACGGGACATTCGAAGAAATACGCGTCTTCCGGCTGGGCCAGCTACGACAGCCATTTCTTCGGCTTTGCCGAACGCGCCGGATATCAGGTCGACCTCGCCAGCCAGCACGAGCTGCACTTCTCGCCGGAAATCCTCGACGGCTATGATTGCGTCGTCTTCGTCGGCCACGACGAATACTGGACCTGGGAGATGCGCGACGCGGTGGACGCTTATGTCGAGCGCGGCGGCCACGCGGCGCGCTTCGCCGGCAATTTCATGTGGCAGACCAGGCTGGAGGACGAGGGCCGACGCCAGGTTTGCTACAAATACCGGGCGCGGGCCGAAGACCCGGCCTATCGCGGCGGCGACATCACCCGCGCCACCAATTCCTGGGAAGCGCCGGAGATCGGCCGTCCGGGCAGCGCTACCTTCGGCCTCAACGCGACGCGTGGCGTCTATGCCGGCTGGGGCGGCTGCGCGCCGCGCGGTGTGCGCGGCTTCCCGGTCTACCGCCCCGAGCACTGGGCCTTCGCCGGCACCGGCATCTATTATGGCGACCTGCTTGGCGCCGATAGCCATGTCTATGGCTATGAGGTCGACGGGCTCGATTTCGAAATACGCGGCGGCCTGCCGTACCCGACTGAAGAGAGCGGCGCGCCGGACGGCTTGCAGGTGCTGGCCGTCGGCCTGGCGAGCCAGGTCGAGGAAAGCGCCGACATTCCGATCGAAGACCAGTTCCTCACCGACGAGGACGGCCGCTTCACCGCCGAGACTTTGTTCGGCGAGGCCAGCGACGCCAATCTCGATAAGGTCAAGCGCGGCAACGGCATGATCG
>NZ_RZSR01000647.1:0-3520 GCF_004023265.1 Mesorhizobium sp. M1A.F.Ca.IN.020.06.1.1 | reverse complement strand
GGCGCGAGGTGCGCTACTACGCTGCGCTGCAGACGGAGCGCGACCGGGCGGCCGAGGAACTGCGCCGGCAAGAGGAAGAGGCGCGGCAGAAAGCCGAGGCTGAAGCCAGGGCGAATGCCGAAGCGGAAGCGCAAGCGAAGGCAGAAGCCGAGGCGCAAGCCAAAGCGGAAGAAGAGGCAAGGGCAAAAGCGGAAGCCGATGCCAAGGCTCAGGCCGAGGCCGAGGCCGAGGCGCGTGCCAAGGCGGAGGCTGATGCGCAAGCAGCGGCGAATGCCGACGCCAAGGCAAAGGCCGAACAACAGGCCGCAGCCGCGAAAGCCCAGGCCGAGGCGGATCGCAAGCGTGCCGAGCAGGCGAGGCTGGAAGCTGAACGCAGGGCGGCTGAGCAGGCGCCAAAAGTCGACCGGTCGCTTCCCGGCGTCAACGACGGTTCCGTTCCAGAGCCGCCGAAGCCCAAGTCCAATCCGTTCACGATCGACAACCTCTTGAAGTCGCTGGACGGCGGTTGAAACTCGTTATTCCAGGAAAACTGCATAGCGGTTCCGCCCGGAATCGCGGGCGAACAAAACACCCAAGACGTCGCGAAGGACAGCGCTGGATGTAGCGCTCAAACCGGCTCCTGCCGCGAAAGCAGGCGCTTGAGCATAGGTTCGATGCGGGCAAGCTCGTCGAGATGGGCGGCCGACAATTCGGCGAGACGGTCGTCGGCGAGCGGGGTGAGTTGCAGCAGGACGCGGCGGTGGTCGGCCTTGTCTTGATCCCGCGCGACCAAGCCGGCCTCGCTCAGCCGATTCACCAGTTCGACGGCGCTGTGGTGGCGGATGCGCAACCGCTCCGCCAGATCGCCCACTGCCACCGGCCCGCCGCCGGGATAGCCCTTGATCGCCAGCAGCGCCTGGTGCTGGCGCGGGGTCAAGCCCGCCTCATTCGCCTGCAACTGGCTGAATTCGAGGAAGCGGCGGATCAGGTAGCGGAACTCCGAAAGCCGCTGATAGTCGGCCTGGCTGATGGCGGGACGTGGTTTCTTCGGATGCGTCATGCCACGACTTATCGCCCTTTCCGGCCAAAGCTCAACTCTAATGAAAGCCTGGCGCATCCATGACCAAAATGACGCGGAGCAACCACCAAAAACGGCCTTGAAGAATTATATCGTGTTACGATATGTAGCCGCCCGACAACCGGACGGTACCGCGCCGCCAGAAAGCTCAGGCTCCCAAATGAAATCCGCTCATGCCGGAAACGGCCATCTCCGCGACTTCACCACCGATCCGCGGGTGCTCATCATCGCCGCCATCGCAGTCGTTGTGGCGACCGCCGGGCTGTTTGCCGGCATCGCGCTGTTGAAGCTGATAAGGCTCGCCACCAACATCGCCTATTTCGGCCAGTTCACACTGGCCGAGCTCAGGCTCGAGGACACGCCGCTCGGCTATGCCGCCGTGCTGGTTCCAGTAATCGGCGCGCTGGTCATCGGGCTGATGGCGCGCTTCGGCAGCGAAAAGATCCGCGGCCACGGCATTCCGGAAGCCATCGAAGCAATCCTGCTCGGCCGCTCGCGGCTCGACGCCAAAGTGGCGGTATTGAAGCCATTGTCGTCGGCGATCTCGATCGGCTCAGGCGGACCGTTCGGCGCCGAAGGGCCGATCATCATGACCGGCGGGGCGATCGGCTCGTTGATCGCGCAGATGCTGCCGGTCAGCGACAATGAACGCAAGACGCTGCTGGTGGCGGGCGCGGCGGCCGGCATGACGACCGTGTTCGGCACGCCGATCGCGGCAATCATGCTCGCCGTCGAGCTGCTGCTATTCGAATGGACGCCGCGCAGCTTCATCCCGGTCGCCGTTGCCGCCATCGTCGCCGAGGTCGAACGCACCTTGCTGCACCTGCCCGGACCCATCTTCCCGTTCTCGGGCAGCATGGAAGCGTCGATCGCCGGATTGGGTGGCTGGGTGCTGGTCGGGATTGCCGCCGGCCTGCTCTCCGGCTTGCTGACGCAAATGGTCTATGCCTGCGAGGACGCCTTCCAGAAGCTGCCGATACACTGGATGTGGTGGCCGATGATCGGCGGCCTGGTGGTCGGTATCGGTGGACTGATCGAGCCGCAGGCGCTCGGTGTCGGCTACGACAACATCGCCAACATGTTGGATGGCCATGTGCTGGCGGCGGCAGCGCTGACGCTTTTGGTCGTCAAGGCCATTATCTGGTCGGTGGCGCTGGGTTCGGGAACGTCGGGCGGCGTGCTGGCGCCGCTCTTGATCATGGGCGGCGCGATGGGCGCGGTGCTTGCCGGCATCCTGCCCGAGGCGACGCCCGGCTTCTGGCCGCTGCTGGCGATGGCCGCGACCATGGGCGGCACCATGCGCGCGCCGCTGACCGCGACCTTCTTCGCGGTCGAACTCACCGGCAACACCCACATGCTGGTGCCGCTGATCGCAGCCTGCGCCACCGCCCATGCCGTCACCGTGCTGTTGATGAAGCGATCGATCCTGACCGAAAAGGTGGCGCGGCGCGGACATCACCTCGTTCGCGAATACCGCGTCGATCCCTTCGCGCTGACCAGGGTGCGCGAGGTGATGACGACCAAGGTCGAGAGCGTGCCGGCGACGATGACGCTGCACGGCGCGGCGGCATTCCTGACCGCCCCGGACACGCGCCATCCGAGCTTTCCTGTGATCGACGAGAAAGGCCATGTGCTCGGCCTCATCGATCCGCCGGCGATCCTGCGTTGGCGCCGCGCCGGCAAGCACCGCAAGACGACGCTCGGCGAACTTTTGGCCGGCAGCAAGGTCACGCTCGCCTATCCCGACGAATATCTGGAAGGACTGTCAGACAAGCTGCTCCTGGCCAACGTCTCGCATCTGCCGGTCGTCTCGCGCGAGGATGCACGGCTGGTCGGCTATATCGGCTGGAAGGACCTGATGCGGGTGCGGTCGAAAAAGCAGGCCGAGGAACGCGACCGTTCGGCCCTGCTCAGCTTCGGCGCCAAGCGCAAGGCGCAGGAAAGCCTCGGCGATCCGGTCTGAGGCCGGTCAAGATGCCTTGCCGCCGCGCTTTGCCCAGGCGAGCACGTAGAGTCTGAGCGCGGAGGAGAGGTTGGCGTCACGGGTCCGCGTTTCGTCGATCTCGGCAACGAGGGCCGCGAGCGACAGCGAGCGCTGCGTCGCGATCGCCACCAAATCGTCGTAGAAGGGTTGCTCCAGGGAAAAACTGGTGCGGTGGCCGCGGATCGTCACCGAGCGTTTTTCGACAGCGGCCATCCGGGCGCTCAGCGCCGGTCCGGATCGCCGGGCTTTTCGCGGCGATGGCCGTCCATGAATTTTTCCCTCATGTCGGACGTCAGCCGGTCACGCTCGCGCTCGGCTTTGGAACGGCCGTGCAATGCCCGGTTTTCCCTGGCCAGGCGTTCCTTCTCGATGCGCGCTTTCTGCTTGCGGGCCTGGCGGAGATTGACGACCTCGCCCATTTCCCCGGCTCACTTCTTGCGAAAGGCGTCGAGCGAAACCACTTCGGCACCCTTGCCGCC
>NZ_RZSR01000646.1:0-3520 GCF_004023265.1 Mesorhizobium sp. M1A.F.Ca.IN.020.06.1.1 | reverse complement strand
TCGCATCATCGTCGGCGAGGTGCGCGGCGAGGAGGCCTTCGACATGCTGCAGGCCATGAACACCGGCCATGAAGGCTCGATGACGACAATCCACGCCAACACGCCGCGCGATGCCATATCGCGCCTGGAGCAGATGGTCGGCATGGCCGGTATGCCGATGACGCATGAATCCATCCGCGCTCAGATCGCCTCCGCCATCAATATCATCGTGCAGACGCAGCGCCTTTCCGATGGTGGCCGGCGCGTCGTTTCCATCTCAGAGATTACCGGGATGGAAGGCAATGTCGTCCAGCTCCAGGAGATCTATCAGTTCGTCCGTCGGGATGTAGCCCCGGACGGCACCATTGTTGGCGAGTTCCGCGCAACCGGTGTTCGCCCACGATTCGCTCAGGAGGCGATAACGCTAGGACACCATTTCGCAAAAGACGCTTTCAATCCGCAGGTTCCGCTTTGATGCCGACGGGTCAGACTCTACTTTACTTCGTCTACGTTTTGGCTGCTGCGTCAGTTATCCTCGCGGCCGAGTCGTTTTATTTGTCCTACGCTGCGCGCCGTGTCCGAGCCGGTACGATTAATCGACGTCTCGCGCGGCTCACTGAGGAAGCCCCAGCGGAACAAGCGCTGCAGGGCTTGCTGCGAGAGCGCGGATTGACGGCGTCCGGTGACTACATTTTCGGCATGATCGCCTTGAACCGATTGTATACGCAGTCGGGTGTCACTGGAAATCCCTTAGTATTCGCTTCGCTGTTTCTATTGGCAGGACTGGCGTTGGCACTGATGTTGCCAATGATGTTCGGGTTTTCGTCGGTGGCTGGGCTGTTGGTCTTTTTGATTGTGGGGATCGCGCTTCCGTTGCTGGTGCTACGGCGCGCGCGCAACAAGCGCATCCAGAAATTTGCTGCACAGCTTCCCGACGCACTCGACATGATCGTGCGTTCGCTGCGAGCCGGGCATCCCACAACTGTAGCCATGGGGCTTGTCGCTCGCGAAATGCCGGACCCGCTCGGCACCGAATTCGGTATCGTTTCGGACGAGATCACATTTGGGCTTAGTCTTGAAAATGCGGTTCGAAAACTGTCGCAACGCGTCGGTTTTGAGGGCCTGCACCTGCTGTCGGTGTCCTTATCGATTCAGGCCAAGACTGGCGGCAATCTTACCGAAATCCTCGCAAATCTCTCAACCGTGTTGCGGGAGCGCCAGAAGCTACGCTTGAAGATCAGGGCATTGTCTGCTGAAGGCCGGGTCTCGGCCTGGATCATTTCCTTGTTTCCACTAGTGATGTTCGGCCTCCTCATGATTATCGCTCCCAGCTACTACGGTGACATTTGGAACAATCCTCTCCTAATGCCTGCTTTCGTGATCTTTGGGGTCTGGGCCCTGCTGGGTGACTTCATTATGTACCGCATGGTCAACTTCGATTTTTGACGGGAGCATAAACCTGTTTTCGAGTATCCAGAATCTAGGCTTCCTGATATCCATCGCAGTGTTCCTGGCAGCGGCGGCCCTTTTCCTGTTCGTCGCGCTGATCTTCCTCCCTGCACTTCAAACCCGGAAGCTGGTCTCGCAGAGCTTACTGTCAGAAGGGATCGCCAGCCGCCGATCGCTTGCCGGGCAGGACCAACTCGCCAAGATTGCAGCTCAGCGTCCAGTCGATGCATATTTCCGTTCGGTCGAGAAGGAGCGTGGTGAACCGAATGCCCTGGAGGCAAAGCTCTTTCGCGCAGGATTCTATCAGTCTAGCGCACCGGCTGTTTATACGCTGTCGCGCATCGCGGCCGTGGGCATTGGCTTTCTTGGTTGTTACGCTGGATTGTCAGCTGTCGTCCCACCGCAAATTCCAGGAATTTTTGTATTCGCAGTGGCAGCTCTGTTTGGTCTTGCCTGCTTAGTCATTCCCAGCATCGCGCTCGATCGTTTCGAAAATGGACAGAAGGAAACTTATCGTCGTGGGTTTCCCGATTTTATGGACATGATGATCACCTGCGCCGATGCCGGCATGAGCTTGGAGGCGGCTGTCGAGCGTGTGACAACTGAGTTGGCCGGCACGCATAGATGGCTTGGCATCCAGTTGTCGATCATGAACCTGCAACTGCGAGCCGGCAAGCCTCTTCGGGAGGCCCTACGCGACCTCGCCGATCGACTGGGGCTTGAGGAGGCGCGCGCTCTGGCCGTGCTGTTCCGGCAGTCGGAAGAACTGGGCACGAGCCTCACGGAAGCTCTACGCGTCTACAGCGACGAGATGCGCAGCAAGAGAATTCTGCGCGCCGAAGAGCGGGGCAACGCGTTGCCGGTGAAGATGATGATACCGCTCGGCGTCTGCGTGTTTCCTGTGGTTTTGATGATTGTCCTGTTGCCGATCATCATTCGAATGAAGGGCATTTTCTTCTAAGCCGTCGTATGCTTAGGTTCTGAACTGAGTCGGGGGACCCCTGGGGGACAGAATGACAGGGAAAATACGCCTCGCGGCCGCTGCTGGTGTGTTGACTATGTTGCTGGCCGGTTGCCAGACCGATCCCAGCGACGGTGTCGTGCGCACCAACGAACCCGCGAAAGGCGATTACACCGCCTTCGGCGACGCCTTTGATGGGCTGAAGACGGTCAGCGATGTCGACTACTATGCCTCGGACCAGGCGGTCACCGAGGCCAAGACCCAGTTTCGCTCCGAGAACTACGGCAATGCCGGCGCCTTGTTCTACAAGGCGACGCGGCTGGCGCCCAACGATGGCGTCGCCTGGTTGGGCCTCGCCGCTTCCTGCGACCGCATTCGTCGTTTCGATCTTTCCGACATGGCTTATAGGCGGGCCTACAAGCTGCTCGGTGCGACCCCTGAATACTACAACAACGTCGGCTATTCCTATCTCCTGCGCGGCAAGCTGCAGGACGCGCGGGCGAATTTCCTCAAGGCCTATGAACTCGCCCCCAACGATCCAACCGTGGCCAACAATCTGAAGCTTCTGTCGTCCAGCGTGCGGAACATCGAGCGGTCATGAGCCTTTTGCTTGCCGCGTCGCTGCTGCTCAAGGCTTTAGCCATTCCACTGCTTGCTAGGGTCGCCTGGGTCGATTTCTCGACCCAGAAGATCTCCAACCGCGACGTTCTACTGTTGCTTTGCCTGGGCCTCGGTTCGCTCCAACTTTTGTCGGTTCAGGCGGGGTCATGGTGGGACATGGGCTTGAGCGCCATTGCCGGCTTGGTCCTGTTCATCGCGCTCTTTCCGTTCTGGGTTCTGCGCAAGGTCGGTGCCGGCGATGTGAAGCTGATGGCGGTCACACCGTTTCTGATTGGAGGAAGCGGTCTCGTCGTCTTTTCGGTGTTTCTGCTGGGTTTCGCAGTCGCTACAGCGGTCCTGGTAAAGAATCCTTTTCTTTTGCCGGCCGGGATGTTCCGCCATTATGTGCAGCACCTGGATCGCAAAGGCGTCGTGCCTTTCGGCGTGCCAATCTCGGCAGCTGCGATCTGCACGATCGCGTTTCAGATCTATGCCAATGTGGCACTGGCCAGTAGCTCCGGGGTTCTAGGG
>NZ_RZSR01000645.1:0-3523 GCF_004023265.1 Mesorhizobium sp. M1A.F.Ca.IN.020.06.1.1 | reverse complement strand
GGCTTGCTGAGATACCCGGCCGCGACCATCCGATCTGGACCGGGGACGTCGACCGGGTGGCCGACCTGATCGAGGAGTGCCTGACCGGCCAGCCGGCGGTGGCCGACACCGAGCGGGTGCTTGCCGCGCTGCTGGTGACGCGCATCTTCGACACCGCCAAGCTCGGCGACCGCATGTGGAGCGAGCGCAGCCAGCGCTTCCAGGAAGCATGGCGGCTGCTGGTGGGCCGCCATGGTGGGCGGATTGCCGGCACGCATGGCGAATTGATGATCTCTCGTTTCGACGGGCCGGCGCGCGCCATACGCTGCGCAGCGGCGCTGCGCGATGCGGCGCAGCAGATTGGCGTGGCAAGTGGGCAAGGCGTGCATGTCGGCGAGATCGAAATGCGCGGCCAGCCGGTCGGCCTCACGGCGCGGGTGACCATTCAGCTCGCCACCCATGCCGGACCCGGCGACATCCTCGCTTCGCGGTTGGTCGCCGAACTGGCGATAGGCTCCGGCCTGCGTTTCATCGACGCCGGACGTGTCAGTCTCGACGAGCTGAGCGAGCCGCTGCCGGTGGTCCAGGCCACGTCTGAACAACATCTGGAACCGGCCTGCCGCCCCAAGCCCAGGGCCCTGCAGCCAGCAACACTGACGGCCCGGGAAAGCGAGGTGGTGAACCTGATTGCCGACGGCATGAGCAATGCGGCGATCGCCGCCGAGCTGAGGCTCAGCGAGCATACGGTCAAGCGGCACGTCGCCAACATATTGCTCAAGCTGGACCTGCCGTCGCGCGCTGCTGCGGCCGCCTTCTCGGCAAGGCACACTGGCCCGGACGGGCCATGAGTGCCATGGCGCTTTCGGGCGAAGCGAAAGGGGTGTCTCTAGGACTATGAATTCGTCCCATGCAGGCCAAGCGCCGGGTGGACTCGTCACCTTCAAGAAGCAGGCCGACGACCTGTTCGCGGCCGCCACGGCCAATTCGCAATGAGAAATTCCCGGCCCGGCAGTAATTGTCGGGGAGCGCTTCGCACATCTACCGCCCAAGACGATGGGCACATGGAGGATAAAATGCTGACCAAGACAGTGGACGGCGCGGCGATCAAGAAAGCGATCGAGGCCCGTGACGGCAAGATGCTGGCAAGCTTCTACAATGACGATGCGCTGATGCGGGTGATCGACCGCAACAACCCGCCGAGCAAGCCGCGCGAAATCCGCGGCCGCGCGGCGATCAGCACCTTCTGGGACGACATCTGCAGCCGGGCGATGACCCACAAGGTCGACGCCACGATCGCCGAGGGCGACAATCTCGCCTTCACCCAGGCCTGCGCCTATCCGGACGGCACCAAGGTGTTCTGCGCCGCGATGCTCGAATTGAAGAACGGCCGCATCGCGCGGCAGACGGTCGTGCAGGCCTGGGACGAGTAGCTCAAGAACGGATTCATCTGCAAGACAGGGAGGAGAACCAAGATGTTCAGCGCCAGATGGCAGATCGATGCCAAGTTCGGTCACAAGCAGACCGCGCTCGAGCTGATGCGGAAATGGGAGCGCGAGATCGGCTCGCAGGTTGGGCTCGCCGACCTGAAATTCCAGCTCATGACCGGTTCAGTCGGCGCACGCGAAGCGACGATCGAGACCCACCACCAGGTCGAGAGCCTGGCCCAGTTGGAGGAGTTCTTCGCCAAGATCGCCAAGATCGACGCGCACGCCAAATGGGGCAAGGAGCTGGAGCCCTATGTGGTGTCGGGCACCAGCCTGTGGAACATCTACCGCGTCGTCGAGTAGCGGCCTGCGTGGCCGACCTCGCCCGTTGTGGGAGAGGTAGAGGGCTTACCCGTGCGCCACCATCACATGGCGGACGGCGGTGTAGTCCTCCAGCGCGTAGAGCGACATGTCCTTGCCGTAACCGGACTGCTTCAGGCCGCCATGCGGCATCTCGTTGGTGAGCATGAAGTGGGTGTTGATCCAGGTGCAGCCATATTGCAGCCGGGCCGCGGTCGTCATGGCGCGCGAGACGTCCCTGGTCCACACCGACGATGCCAGGCCGTAGTCGCTGTCATTCGCCCACTTCACCGCCTCGTCGACCTCCGAGAAGCGGGTGACCGAGACGACCGGGCCGAACACCTCGCGGCGCACGATCTCGTCTTCCTGCAACGCTCCGGCGACGACCGTCGGCTGGTAGTAGAAGCCGGAGCCCTCGCCCGGCTTGCCGCCGGTGGTGATCTCGATGTGCTTCAATTCCGAAGCGCGCTCGACGAAGCTCGACACGCGGTCGCGCTGGCGGCGCGAGATCAGCGGCCCGATCTCGTTCTCGGTGTCGTCGGGCAGATTGTATTTGATGGTCGACGCCGCCGAGGAGAGATCGGCGACGAGCTTGTCGTAGATCTTCTTGCCGGCATAGATGCGGCAGGCGGCGGTGCAGTCCTGGCCGGCATTGTAGTAGCCGAAGGCGCGCAGACCGTTGACCACCGCGCCGAGATCGGCGTCGTCGAAGACGACGACCGGCGCCTTGCCGCCGAGCTCGAGATGGGTTCGCTTGACCGACTTGGCGGCCGCCTGCAGCACTTTCTTGCCGGTGGCGACGTCGCCGGTGATCGAGATCATGTTGACCTTGGGATGATTGATCAGCGTGTTGCCGACGCTGTCGCCGCGGCCGAGGACGACATTGACGACGCCCTCGGGCAGGATTTCCGACAGGATCCTCGCCAGCTTCAGCGCCGTCAGCGGCGTCTGCTCCGATGGCTTGAAGACGACGGTGTTGCCGCCGCCGATCGCCGGCGCCAGCTTCCAGGCCATCATCATCAGCGGATAGTTCCAGGGCGCGATGGAGGCGACAATGCCGATCGGATCGCGCCGCACCATCGAGGTGTGGCCGGGCAGATACTCGCCCGCGACCTGGCCTGGCATCGAGCGCACCGCGCCGGCGAAGAAGCGGTAGCAATCGACGATCGCCGGGATCTCGTCATTGAGCACGGCGTTGATCGGCTTGCCGCAATTCAGCGCCTCGAGCGCGGCGAACTCATTCGCTTCTGCCTCGATGCGATCGGCGATCTTCAGCAGATAGGTCGAGCGCTGCGCCGGCGTGGTGCGCGACCAATTGACGAACGCTTTTTCGGCGGCACTGACAGCCGCCTCGATCTGCGCCGGACTTGCTTCCGGCAGGTTGAGGATGGTCGCGCCGGTCTTCGGATTGAGGATCGGCTCCTCGATTTCGGTGCCCTTGTCGAATTTCGAGCCGATCAGCATCTGGGTGTCCATGGGGGTTTCTCCCTTCGCAGTAGCGAGTAGCGAGTTGCGTGCAGCGAGTTGCGAATGGCGGGCAGGGTTCGCGATCGATTTTCCCTATTCGCTATTGGCTAATCCCTATTCGCTGTTTTCATTTGCCCGAGCCGGCGATCTGGTCGCCGTCGCGGGTCAGGTAATAGGCAAAGAGGATCGGCAGCAGCGTCACCAGCACGACGACCATGGCGACGACATTGGTGACCGGACGCTGCCGCGGTCTGATCAGCTCCTCCAGCATCCAGATCGGCACAGTCTGCTGC
>NZ_RZSR01000644.1:0-3536 GCF_004023265.1 Mesorhizobium sp. M1A.F.Ca.IN.020.06.1.1 | reverse complement strand
GCCCCGCGCATTGACATTACAATGAACGGGCGGATGATTTGACGAAACCTGGGCTGCTCAGCTTCCGATGTGGCGCTTGGCGCCCCGCGCATGCGCGAGTTCCACCTGGCGATGGCGCTCGGCGTAGCGCGCGCGGTCCTCGTCCGAGCGCGCTTCGAAGCAATGCGGGCATGAGACGCCGACCGTATATTTCGGCGAGAGCCGGTCCTCGACGGTGAGCGGATGGCGGCAGGCGCGGCAGAGTTCGGCTTCGCCCTCGGCCAGGCCATGCGACACCGATACCCGCTCGTCGAAGACGAAGCATTCGCCCTGCCACAGGCTCTCTTCGGCCGGCACCTCTTCGAGATATTTCAGGATGCCGCCCTTAAGGTGGAAGACCTGCCTGAAGCCCAGCGACTTCACGTAAGCGGTCGCCTTCTCGCAGCGAATGCCGCCGGTGCAGAACATCGCCACCTTGCGGCCTTCGAGCTCCTCGCGGTGCTCTTCGACCCAGCCCGGGAACTCGCGAAAGCTGGCGGTCTTGGGATCGACCGCGCCCTTGAAGGTGCCGATCGAAACCTCGTAGGCGTTGCGCGTGTCGATGACCAACGTGTCGGCGTCCGAGATCAGCGCGTTCCAATCGGCCGGCGCGACATAGGTGCCGGCGCTGCTCGCCGGATCGAGATTGTCGACGCCCATCGTGACGATCTCGCGCTTCAGCCGCACCTTCATGCGGTGGAACGGCATCTCGGCGGCGGTGCTGTATTTCACTTCCAGGCCGGCAAGCGCTTCGATCGCCTCCAGGTGATCGATAAGCGCGGCGATCGCTGCCTCGCTGCCGGCGACCGTGCCGTTGATGCCCTCATGCGCCAAAAGCAGCGTGCCCTTGATGCCGCGTCCGCAGCAGAAGGCGGCAAGCGGCGCGCGCAGCGATTGGTAATTGTCGAGCCACGCAAACTTGTAGAGCGCGGCAACGCGGACCGGCTGAATTTCCTTGTTTGTTGTCACGCCCATGCCACTAGACCGTGCTGAAAGCCGTTTCAAGGCGGAGCGGACGGGCCGCGTGACATTGCGACACGCCCGCCTTCGTGGACTCGGAATACCCCTTCTGCTAATCGGTTGAAATCGACCGAAACGGAGAGACAAGCCAATGACCAGCAAGACCGAAAAGCTTCTGTCGCTCCTCAACGGCCAGCCGGTCATCCCGGTGCTCAAGATCGCCAATGTCGCCGACGCCGTGCCGCTCGCTCGCGCTCTGTCGCGCGGCGGCTTGAGGGCGATCGAGATCACGCTGCGCACCGCCGATGCGCTGGAAGCGATCCGCCGCGTCGCGGCCGAAGTCGAGGATGCGGTTGTCGGTGCCGGCACCATTCTCGATGCCAAGCAGTTCGACGAGGCGGCACGCGCCGGCTCGAAATTCATCGTCAGCCCCGGCATTACGAGCCAGCTTCTCGACGCGGCCAAGGACAGCCCCGTGCCGCTGCTGCCCGGCGCCATCACCCCCGGCGAGATCATGGCTGCGCGCGAAGCCGGCCTGCGCTTCCTGAAATTCTTCCCGGCCGAACAGTCGGGCGGCATCGCATCGCTGAAGGCCTTCGCCTCGCCGCTCGCCGACGTGAAATTCTGCCCGACCGGCGGCATAACGGCCAAGAACGCCGCCGACTATCTGAGCCTCCCCAACGTCATCTGCGTCGGCGGCTCGTGGGTTGCGCCCGACGAACTCATCAAGGCCGGCAAATGGGATGAGATCGAAGCCCTGGCGCGCGCGGCGAGCAAGCTCGCCTAACGCAATTCCAGGAAGTGTGGGCACCGGTTCTTCCGTCCGGATCGTGTAAAGAACCCCTGGAGCGGTTCAGCGGTCTATCAAACGCTGAACCGCTCCAGGGCTGGACATGCGGTCAGTGGCAGACCTTGACCTTCTCGACGACCTTGCGGTGGTGAACCCAATGGGTGACCACCTTGGTTCTGCAGTGATGCTTGCCGGTCTTGACGATAACGGTTTCGGCCTGCGTTGGAGCCACGGCAGCCGATGCCGCGGCCAGAGCGAGAACTGACGCCAATAGAATCTTCTTCATGAATATCCCCAGTTTGGAACGAACGCATCCTAACCCGAAAAAGCGCGGCCCGTTCCGGTCTCACGAGAAGTTTAAGCGTGCGTGATGGCATGCCGGTGCGGGCCGAAAACCAGCCGCCGGCTGGTTCCCGCTCATGGATTCGAACCACGATTCACGCCTTCAAAGGGCGCTGTCCTACCGTTAGACGAAGCGGGAAAAGACCACGCGGGAAACCCGCGCCGTTCAAACTATGCTGCCGTGATAAAAAGCAAAAGCCGCGCTGTTGTTCAACGCGGCTGTTGCGGCACTGGCAGGCTCGTTATTTCGTCTGGAAGCGGGCGACCGAAAGGAACTTCACCGCGTTGCCGGTGAACCGGCTGGCGTCCGGCAATTGCGCATCCGTCTGGAAGCCGGCCGTGTAGACCTCGCTCGGCGGCGTGTGCACGATATTGTAGGCATAGCGCGGTGCCGTGGTCGGATCGGAAACGGTGGCGATGTTGTCGCCGCTGCCCAGCGCCCAGCGCGCTGCCTGCGGCGGCGTTGCCACCACCATTGCCTTCGGGCCGGGCTTCAGGTCGTTGGCGGACGCCCTGGCCTCCTTGCGCGTCGTCTTCACGCCGGCGCCGATCGCCTGCGCCGGATCGGTGCCGGCGGGGCGTGCGGCAATGGCTTGACGCGGCGAAGCTGCATCGAGACCCGACGGATCGTTGAATGCCGAGCGTGGCTCCGGCGCAGTCAGCGAAGCGACTTCGTATTCGGCCCCACTCGAGCCGGCCACGGTGGTCGCGCTGGCCTGCTCGAGCACCGCTTTGATCTCATCCGGCTTGCCCGTGTCGGGCCGCGCGGTCGGCAGCACCGAGAAGGCGTCGGTCGCGCTCTTGTCCTGCGAGGCGGTTTCCGCCAGCGCCAGAAGCACGCCCTTGTCCTTGGGCGCAAGTTCCCTCGGCAGATCGGGCCGCCTCGTCGGCAGCGGAACATTGTTGAACGCCCCCTGCGCGGGATCGGCTGCGGCCTGCGCCGCGCCGGCGGCCATGCCGAACGGTACGTTGGCCGGAGCATGCGCCGTCGCCACCGCCTGCTCAGCCGTGGCCGAGGCGTCCGCCACGGCGAACGGCACGTTTTCAGCCGTCTGCTGGCCGACATCGGCCTTGGGCCTCGGCGCGAAGGCGGGCAGAGGAACCTCCTTCGGCGGCAGCGCGGCAATGATGGTTTCGGGCGTGTCCTGCTGCGGTTGCGAATCGTCCGAGCTGTCATCGGCGATCTGCGGGATGTTGGCGCGCTTGGCATCCTGCGGCGAGACGATCGCGATGCCCGGCAGGCTGCCGCTGTTGCCGCTCTTGGCGGCCGCCACCTGCTTCACAGCTTTCGGCTGGGGTGTGGGTTGGGCGCTCGCGACATCGGCGCTGTCGTCGGCCTCGTCGTCGCCGCCGCCGAACCAGGCCGCAAACAGTCCGCCGGACCGCTTGGTCGAGCCGCCGGCGCTGGCCAGCTCGATATTGGGGG
>NZ_RZSR01000643.1:0-3537 GCF_004023265.1 Mesorhizobium sp. M1A.F.Ca.IN.020.06.1.1 | reverse complement strand
GGCCGTGCATGCGCTGCGCTTCCGCCTGATGCCGGCGGAACCGCAGGTCGATGCGGAGCGCCGCGGCCGAGAGCACCAGAATGACCAGGCTTGCCGCCGCAGCGGCAAAGGCTTGCGACATCGGCGCGATGGTGAATTTTGAGATCTCTATCGAGGAGTCCGGATAGATCGAGACCGCCGCCATGGCGATAAAATGCAGTGTGCAGATGGCCAGTGTGAGCAAGACGGCGGCAGCGATCGTCGTAAGCGTCGACGGGCGGCGAAGCACGACGAGCAGCGAAAGCGCGGCAAGCGTGACGCCCGCCGCCAGCGAAAGAGCGACGAGCAGCTCGTTCCAGACGATCCTGCCCTGGACCTCGAACGCCGCCATGCCGGTATAGTGCATCACGGCGATGCCGACGCCGAGCACGGCGCCGCCGACAAGATAGTGATCAATGCCGCCGCGGATGGTGGCGATCCACATTCCGGCCGCTGTCAGAACTACGGAGGCGGCCAGCGAAAGCGCGGAAAGCTCCGCGTTATAGGCGTTGGGTATTCCCGGCGTGAAGGCGATCATGGCGACGAAATGCGTCGCCCAGATACCGAATCCGGTCGCCGTGGCTGCAATCAACAGCCATGCGTAGCGATTTCGACTGGTCGATTGCTCGACATGGCGAAGAAGATTGACCGCCGAGAAAGAGGAAATTCCGCAGATGAGCGCCGCAAGTGCGACCAACCTCAGATCGTGCTCGTACACGATGCAATTATAGACGGTCAACATTTGGCCCCACCTGATCTTCCCGCATCAATCAAGTTAAGATTGCTTAAGGCCCGACGGCTGAAGAATCGATTAGTGGACCTGCAACCGACGCGTGTGCCTCAGGTTGTAAAGGACGGATAAGGTTGGGCCGGCTGTCGCAATACGATGGTTGGAGTCGCTCAAATCCTAAGCCGGCAAGCAATCTGCCCGGCCGTGACCGATGCACGTTAGTTTAGGATCAGATGATGTTCATCGACGCATAACAAAACCGTTGTCCGATTGTCATGCGCAACACATACTGGTTCTGCGGAAGCCCCCCTTTCGCCAATCACAACGGGAGATGAAAACATGAAGCTCTTCGGCTTCGCGGCAGGTGTTGCCGCTACCTTGACCCTGCTTTCCACCACGTCCGCTTTCGCTGTCACGCAGATCAGCTGGTGGCATGCGATGACGGGCGCCAATGCGGAAGTCGTCGACAAGATCTCGAAGGACTTCAACGCCAGCCAAAGCGACTACCAGATCGTTCCGGTCTTCAAGGGCACCTATCCCGAGACGCTGAATGCAGGCATCGCCGCGTTCCGCGCCGGCCAGGCGCCGGACATCATCCAGGTGTTCGATGTCGGCACCGGCGTCATGATGGCGGCCGAGAGCGCGATCAAACCCGTGGCGGAAGTTTTGACGGGCGCGGGGATGACGTTCGATAAGAGCCAGTATCTGCCCGGCATTGTCGGCTACTATTCGAAGCCGGACGGCACCATGTTGTCTTTCCCTTACAATTCCTCCTCGCCGATCCTCTACTACAACAAGGACATCTTTCAGAAGGCCGGCCTCGACGTGAACAACCCGCCTAAGACCTGGAACGAGGTCTGGGAAGCGGCGAAGAAGATCAAGGCGAGCGGCGCGGCCCCTTGCGGCTACACCTCGACCTGGCTGACCTGGATCCATCTGGAAAATTTTGCCGCCTGGAATAATGTTTCCTGGGCGACCCAGCAGAACGGACTGGCCGGCGGCGACGTCGAACTCAAGATCAATGCGCCGATTTTCGTCAACCACTTTCAGGCGCTGGCTGACCTCGCCAAGGATGGCACTTTCAAATATGGCGGGCGCACCTCCGAGGCCAAGCAGATATTCCTTGCCGGGGAATGCGGCATCTTTACCGAGTCGTCGGGCGGGCTCGGCGATATCGTCAAGTCGGGCATGAACTACGGCATCGGCCAACTGCCGTATGACAGCGATGCCAAGGGTGCGCCGCAGAACACGACGCCCGGCGGCGCAAGCCTCTGGGTTTTCAGCGGCAAATCCGATGCGGAGTACAAGGGCGTCGCTGCCTTCTTCGCCTATCTCTCCAAGACCGAGGTGCAGGAATATCTGCACCAGAAGTCGGGCTACCTGCCGGTGACGCTGGCAGCCTATGAGGCGACCAAGAAGTCCGGCTTCTACGACAAGAACCCGGGCCGCGAGACACCGATCCTGCAGATGACCGGCAAGGCGCCGACCGAAAATTCGAAGGGTGTGCGCCTGCCCAATCTGCCGCAGGTGCGCGATATCCAGAACGAGGAGTTCGAGAAGATGCTGGCCGGCCAGGAAACGGCCCAGCAGGCGCTCGACAATGCCGTCTCGCGCGGCAACGCGGCGATCAAGGACGCGTTGGGCAACTAGACCTGGCCGAGGATGAAACGTCGCCCGCGCGGATCGGCGCGGGCGATCCTTGCTTGACGAGGAAACCAAGCTGACCCCGCGCGTCGTTTTCCCCAACAAAGTCCTGCCTTACCTGCTTGTGGCGCCGCAACTCGCCATAACACTGGTTTTCTTCTACTGGCCGGCCGGGCAGGCGCTCTACCAGTCCATGCTCAGGCAGGATCCATTCGGGCTGAAGAGCAAGTTCGTCTGGTTTGCCAATTTCCGCAAAGTGCTTGCCGACCCGGCCTATCTCAACTCGATCAAGGTAACGGTGGTATTTTCGCTTGCCACCGCAATCGTGGCCATGGCCGCGGCGTTGCTGCTTGCCGTAATGGCGGACAAAGTGGTGCGCGGGAAAGCGCTCTACCGCACGCTGATGATCTGGCCTTATGCGGTGGCGCCGGCGATCGCCGGCATGTTGTGGCTGTTCCTGTTCAACCCTTCGATCGGCTCGCTATCCTACGTGCTGAGAAGTCTCGGCATAGCCTGGGATCCGTTGCTCAACGGCAGTCACGCCATGATCCTTTTGGTTTCCGCCGCAGCATGGAAGCAGATCAGCTACAATTTCCTGTTCTTCGTCGCCGGGCTGCAGGCGGTGCCGAAGACGCTGATCGAGGCGGCGGCGATGGACGGCGCTCGCGAGACCAAGCGTTTCTGGACCATCATCTTCCCGCTGCTCGCGCCGACGACCTTCTTCCTGCTGGTCGTCAACACTGTCTATGCCCTGTTCGACACGTTCGGCATCGTCCATGCCGTCACCGGCGGCGGACCGGGCAAGACCACCGAGACGTTGGTCTACAAGGTCTACAATGACGGCTTCGTCAACCTGATCCTCGGCGACTCGGCGGCGCAGTCGGTGATCCTGATGGTCATCGTCATCGCGCTCACCGCCATCCAGTTCCGCTATGTGGAACGCAAGGTCCACTACGGCTGAGGCAAGCGATGATCGGCCAGTCCCCGTTGCGTGTCCTGATCGCCCATGCCGCTCTCATTCTCGGCATTTTGATCGTTGCATTTCCCATCTACTACACATTCGTGGCCTCGACACAGACGCTGCAGACGATCCTCAAGCCGCCCCTGCCGCTGCTGCCCGGTGACCAACTCTGGAACAATTACAG
>NZ_RZSR01000642.1:0-3542 GCF_004023265.1 Mesorhizobium sp. M1A.F.Ca.IN.020.06.1.1 | reverse complement strand
GCAGGCGCAGGCCGCCGAGCGGCAGCGTGATACCGTCGCCGATCGCCTCGCCATTGATGTCGACGAGCTCCAGGCTGCCGCCGCCAAGGTCGCCGGCGATGCCGTTGGCCGGATAGAAGCCGGAAATGATGCCAAGCGCCGAATAATGCGCTTCCTGGCGGCCGGAAAGCACGCGGATCTCGGTCTTCAGCACATCCTCGGCGCGGTGGATGAAGTCCGGGCCGTTGACCGCCTCGCGCGCGGCCGCGGTCGCCAGCACATAGATGTGCTCGGCGCCGGCCTGATCCGAAAGCGCGCGAAAACGGCGGAACTCCTCCATCGAGCGCGTCACCGCCTCGGGATCGAGCTTGCCCGTCGAAACGATGCCGCGGCCGAGGCCGGCCAGCATCTTTTCGTTGAACAGCATCGTCGGCGAGCGCGCCAGCCCTTCATAGACGACGAGGCGGATCGAGTTCGATCCGATGTCGATGATCGACAGCGGCCGCCGGTCCTGGAGCCGGCCCTGTGAGACTGAAATCACGCGGCGGCGTTCTTCTTGCGGCGCTTGAACTGGGCAATGCGCCTTGGCGCATGCGATTTCAGCGCGTCACCCCGTCCGGAAAGACTCGGATTGGTCATGAAATATTCCTGCGCGTTGAACGGCTCCTCGCCCTCCTCGAGCGCGGCGCGCCGGGAGGTGCCATCAGCCAATACGTCGAAACTTTGCTGATTGTCCATGATGTTGCCGAGCATGATCTGGCCAAGCACCTGTTCATGCACAGTCGGATTGGTGATCGGCACCAGGGTCTCGACGCGGCGGTCGAGATTGCGCGGCATGATATCGGCCGAGGAGATGTAGACGACCGCTTCGTCGGACGGCAGACCGTGGCCGTTGCCGAAGCAGTAGATGCGGCTGTGCTCAAGGAAGCGGCCGACAATCGACTTCACCCGGATGTTCTCGGAAAGACCCGGCACCTGCGGCCTCAGGCAGCAGATGCCGCGCACGACGAGATCTATCTCGACGCCGGCGCGGCTGGCGTCATAGAGAGCGTCGATGACGGTCGGATCGACGAGCGCGTTCATCTTCATCCAGATACGGGCCGGCCTGCCCTCGAGCGCATGGGCGATCTCCTCGGCGATGTGCCTCAGGATGCGGTCGCGCAGCGTGAACGGCGACACCGCAAGACGCATCTCCTCGGCAGGCTCGGCGTAGCCGGTGATGAAGTTGAAGATCTGCGCGACATCGCGCGCGATCGTCGGGTCGGTGGTGAAGAAGGACAGGTCGGTGTAGATGCGGGCGGTGACCGGATGGTAGTTGCCGGTGCCGAGATGTACGTAATTGCGCAGCCGGCCGTCCTCGCGGCGGACCACCAGCGACATCTTGGCGTGGGTCTTCAACTCCAGGAAGCCGAACACGACCTGGACGCCGGCGCGCTCGAGGTCGCGCGCCCAGCGGATATTGGCCTCTTCATCGAAGCGCGCCTTGAGCTCGACGAGCGCCGTCACCGACTTGCCGGCCTCCGCCGCGTCGATCAACGCCCGCACGATCGGGCTGTCGTTCGAGGTGCGGTAGAGCGTCTGCTTGATGGCGACGACTTCCGGATCGGCCGCCGCCTGGCGCAGGAACTGCACCACGACGTCGAAGGATTCGTAGGGGTGGTGGACGATGATGTCCTTCTCGCGGATGGCGGCCAGGCAGTCGCCACCATGCTCGCGGATGCG
This sequence comes from Mesorhizobium sp. M1A.F.Ca.IN.020.06.1.1, assembly GCF_004023265.1. NCBI lineage: Bacteria > Pseudomonadati > Pseudomonadota > Alphaproteobacteria > Hyphomicrobiales > Phyllobacteriaceae > Mesorhizobium > Mesorhizobium sp. M1A.F.Ca.IN.020.06.1.1. The sequence goes on along the minus strand of NZ_RZSR01000642.1, from coordinate 1,841 downwards.
CTCGGGAAAGCGCGGGTTATAGGGCGTGAATTTGAGGTCGTCGCGCGGGATGGCGACGATCTCGGAGATCTGGTTGAGCGCCAGCGGCCCGGTGAGCACGCTGATGCGGCTCGACGATACTCCGAGCTCGCCGGCGACGAAGTCGCGCAACTCGGCCGGCATCAGCGTGTCGAATTCGATGCGGATGACGGAGCCGCGGCGGCGGCGCTTCAGCGCCGTCTCGAACAGGCGAACGAGGTCTTCCGATTCCTCCTCCACCTCGATATCGCTGTCGCGGATGATGCGGAACGTGCCCGAGCCCTTGACCTCATATCCAGGGAAGAGCTTGCCGATATAGAGGCCGACCGCTTCTTCCAGCGGGATGAAGCGGACATGATGCTTGCGGTCGGGCAGACGGATGAACCGCCGCAGCGCCACCGGCAAGCGCAAGAGCGCGCTCATCTCCTCGCCGTTCTTGCGGTGGCGCAGCTGCAGCGCCATTGAGAAACCGAGATTGGGGATGAACGGAAACGGGTGCGCCGGGTCGATCGACAGCGGCGTCAGCACCGGGAAAACCTGACCCTGGAAATGCTCCTCCAGCCAGGCCTTCTCGTCCTTGGTCAGGCCGTCGCGGGGGATGCTTTCGATGCCTTCTTTGTTGAGCAGCTCCATCAGGACCGACAGGCTCTTCTGCTGGTCTTCCTGCAGGCGCTCGACCTCGCGCAGCAATTGCTCCAACTGCTGCTCAGGCGTGCGGCCGTCCGGACTCTTCAACGCGATGCCCTCGCGCACCTGACCGGCGAGGCCGGCGACGCGCACCATGAAGAACTCGTCGAGGTTTGCGGCCGAGATCGACAGGAAGCGGACGCGCTCGAGCAGCGGGTGATGCTCGTTCAGCGATTCCTCGAGCACCCGGCGGTTGAACTGCAGCCAGGAAAACTCGCGGTTGACGAAACGGTCTGGATTGCCGCCGTCCGGGCTCGCCGCCTCGACGGTGATGAACTCGCTCTGCACCGGCTTCAGTTCGTTCATTGTTCCTGCTCTTGGCCACAACGTCATTCTTTGAGCGCCATACGCCGCCGGACGCGCTATGCACGCTCTAACACGCTTTTATGACGCATGATGTCACGGAATCGCTTCGTTTCCGGCCTCATGCGCTTAACCGGCTCAACTTATCCTCTGCCAGGCTTTTGCGACAGTTTCATTTCATCGATCTTGCAAACCGGCCGGTTATGATCCAGATGCAAACGGGCCGAACTGAAGGAGACGACGATGGCAGGCGGTACCATTCCCCATTTCCAGAACGACGCGGGCCATCCGGCGATCGATATCGGCGTCAAGGAATTCATGTGCACCGGCGCCAATCCGCCTTTCGACCATCCGCATGTATTCCTCGACATGGGTGACGACAATGAAAAGGTCTGCCCTTACTGCTCGACGCTCTACCGCTATTCGCCGAAGCTGAAGGCGACGGAAACCGAGCCTGCCGGCTGCCTCTATATCGACCAGGCCGCCTGATCGCGGATCTGGGTGACCGCTAGACCATGGAGGAGGCGCGGTCCCGGCAGGTCGTCATCGCCGGGGCCGGAATCGCCGGACTGACGGCAGCTCTTGCCTTTGCCGAACACGGCCAAGCCGTCACGGTGCTGGAACAGGCCAGCCAGCTCGAAGCGGTGGGCGCCGGCATCCAGCTTTCCCCCAACGCCACCTGTATGCTCAGCCGGCTCGGCGCGCTCGACCGGTTGCGGTTGAACGCGATCCGCCCGGAAGCGGTGGTGCTGAAGGACGCTGCCACCTTGCGCGAACTGGCGCGCGTGCCGCTCGGCCAGGCCGGCGAAGAGCGCTGGGGCGCGCCCTATCTG
>NZ_RZSR01000063.1:0-11737 GCF_004023265.1 Mesorhizobium sp. M1A.F.Ca.IN.020.06.1.1 | reverse complement strand
CACCATGACCGGCGCGCCGCCCATCTCGGCGCGGCCGGAAACACTTGCGCCGAAGCGCATCTCGTTGGGCGCATTCTCGATCGAGACCTTTACCTGGAAGGTGCGGGTCGCGGCGTCGGCCATAGGCGCGATCTCGCGGATGCTGCCGACCGCGGTGATCGCCGGATTGCTGAGCAGCGAGACAGTCACTTTTGGCGGGTGCTTGGTATCGGGTGCGTTGGCGAAGACCGCTTCGGCGATCGAGAACACGGCGTCGCGGCTCTCCGGATCGGCAACCCGCGCCACCATCTGTCCGACATTGACCGACTGGCCGGCTTCGGCACCGGTGGCGGTGACGATGCCGTCGAATTCCGCATGCAGCTCGGTATAGCCGAGTTGGTCCTTGGCCATCTCGAAGGCGATGTTCGCCGACTTGAGCTTGGCCTGCGCCGAACGCAGATTCTTCAGTGTCGCGTCATAATTGGCTCGGGTGGTAAAACCCTTGCCGAGCAGCGCACCGATCCGGGCCTCCGCAGCTTTTGCTTCGACAAGCACGGCCTGTGCCGCCGCGACATCGGCCTCGGCGCTGGCGAGCCGGTTGCGATAGTCCTGGTCTTCGATGCGGGCCAGCACCTCGCCTTTCTTCACCGTCGAACCGATCTCGGCGACACGTTCGAGCAGCTTGCCCGACACGCGGAAGCCGAGGTCGCTTTCTAGCCTCGGCCGGATCTCGCCGATGGCGATGCGGGTATCGGCGCTGAGCATCGGGACGGCCGCGATGGCCTTGACAAGCTTTGTCTCGGCTGCGGCGGGCTTCACGTTCGAGGCCTCGCTTCTGGCGCCGTGCCAGACCATGGCGCCGCCGCAGGCAAGAACGGCGATCGATCCGGCGACAAGGCGGCGCCGCAGCGGCCTGTTATGAAAAAGTGCAATCATGTTGTCTCCATGACCAAGGTTGCGGCCGCGCTAGGAGGATGCGGCGACCGGGAAATCAGTTGGCTGGAGAGGGAGATCGGGCTTTGCGGCCTGTCTTTTCGCCAGCCCGATCTTCTTGGCGCTTCCGGCTCCGGAAATCCCGAACGGTTTCTGAAAATTTTCCGATGTTTGGGTGAGGCGACCTTGGAATTGCGCAGGGGAGACGCCGATGCCGACGCTCAAACCGTCCAGAAATAGCGCACCAGGTGGAAGAAGATCGGCGCGGCGAAGACCAGGCTGTCGGTGCGGTCGAGCATGCCGCCATGGCCCTCGATCAGATGCCCCCAATCCTTCACGCCCTGGTCGCGCTTGATTGCGGAAGCGACCAGCCCGCCGAGGAATCCCATCGTGCAGGCGACGAAGGCGACGGCCGAGGCCTGCAATGGCGAGAACGGCGTGATGAAGGCGAGCAGCGCGCCGAGCAGGCTCGAGGCGACGAGCCCGCCGATCAGCCCCTCCCAGGTCTTCGACGGCGAGACCTTTGGCGAGAAGCGGTGCTTTCCGAACAGCTTGCCGAAGATGTACTGCAGCACGTCGCTGCCCTGCACGACGATGATCAGGAAGGCGACGAGCACCAGGTTGCGGCCCTCGAAGCCGGGCACGTTCAGCGTCAGCAGCGCAGGGACGTGGCTTACGCAATAGACCGCGATCATGATCGCCCATTGCTGCGCCGAGACGCGCTCCAGGAAGCGCTCGGTATCGCCGTGCAGCGCCGTGATCGCCGGCATCAGCAGGAAGCAGTAGACCGGGATGAAGATCACGAACAGCCCGTACCAGGCCGTCCACACCAGCCAGTACTGGAACGGAATGACGATGCCGAACATGCCGAGCAGAACCCAATGGTCGCTGCGGCGGCTGTGCGTCAAGGTCACGAACTCGCGCAGCGCCGCGAACGAGATCAGCGCGAACAGGATGGTCATGCCGTAGCGGCCGAAGAAGAAGGCGACCGTCATCAGCGCCACCATCACCCACCAGGCATTGATGCGCTGGGTGAGGTTGGTGAGCGTCGCGCTGAGCGGCTTCGGCGCGCGCGCCGACAGCACGGCTGCGGTGGCGCTGGCGGTGGTCAGCACCACGAAAAGGCCGATGATCAGGATACTGATTTCGTGGCGCATCATTCGTCTCGATCAGGGCGGGGATTGAGCGCCAGAAGTTCGGCCCGGGCGCGTTCGAGGAAGGCGCGGCGTTCCTCGCCCGGCGCTACCGCCACCGGCGCGCCGAAGACCACGCGGCAAAGCAGCGGCACCGGCAGGAACTGGCCCTTGGGCAACACGCGCGACATGTTCTCGATCCAGCACGGGATCAGCTCCACTTCCGGCCGCGCCATCGACAGATTGTAGAGCCCGGAGCGGAACGGCAGCAGCTCGTCGCTCATGTTGCGCGTGCCTTCCGGGAAAATGATCAGCGAATGACCCCGGTCGAGAACGGAAAGCATGACGGAGATCGGGTTCTCTTCCGGGCTCGTCCACTGCCGGCTGATCAGCACGGAGGACAGCATGTCCTCGGCGATGAAGCGGCGCAGGCGCGACTTTCGCCAATATTCGGCGGCGGCGATCGCATGAGTGGTGGCGCGTTCTCTTTCGCTGAGGCAAGCCGACAAAAGGATGAAATCGCCATGGCTGGTGTGGTTGGCGAAATAGATGCGCTGCCGGTCCGATGGCTGGCAGCCGCTCCAGATCGGACGCACGCCGGTCACCGCCCGGGCCAGCGCCGACAGGCCGACCGAAGTCGCCGTCTGCAGCAGCGTGAAGGTCCGGAGCGACAGCTTGTTCATCCCGGCATCCAGAATCCGGCTGTCAGGAACGCGATGACGAAGATCGCGAAGGCGATGCGCTGCCGGGCAAGCAGGCGGCGCGTTCCGGCGATGCGGTCCTCGAGCGGGCGCGGAGACGAGGAGACAGGCTTGAGCCGCATGCGCGCCAGCACGTCGTCGACCGCGGCGCATCCCGAACGCTCATTGTCATGGCTCGCCATCAGCCGGAACAACAGCGCGTCGAAGGCGAGAAGCGCCGAAAACCCAAGCACCACGATGGCGCTTGCCGCCGCGACCAGCAGCGCCAGCACCGCGATCGGCGCCTGGAGCGCGCCGCGCGCCGAGGCGACCAAAGGCGCGAAGCCGTCGCAGACGAGCACGATCGCGGCCGGCCATGCGGCGTGCTTGATCAGCATCGCGGCAAAGGCGGCTGTCCGCTGCTGATAGGCTTCGTCCGTCATGCCGGCTCGTCCAGTCCGACCTGAAGATGCACCGGTCGTCCGGACGCGGCGAGCTGCTTGCGCGCCTGTGACGGCGTGTGCGAGCGGCCGCTCGCGACGAGCCATCCGGCGATGACGGTGGCACTGCGCTGGAAGCCGAGCGCGCAGCAGACCAGCACCGTGCCATGCCGGCGCGCCGGCTCGATCGCCGCCACCGCTTGGTCGAGCGTGTCCGCCGGCGGCGACAGCAGATCGAGCATGCCGAAGCTTTGCCAGCGGCCCGGCGCGTCGCCCGGCCGCTCAAGCTCGGCGGCGAGATCGATCACCGTGCCGAAGCCGTCAGCCTCGGCGGCGTTCGGGAACCGCCCAAGGAAGACGCCGTCGCTGACCGGCACGACCGGCGGCAGCTTGCGCGTCCATGCCCAGACATTGACCCTGGCGCCTAGGCGATAAGGCCAAAGCAGGATGCGGCTTGCCAGCGACACACGGCCATCAACCGCCTTCTGGAACACTTTCGCGCCGGCCCCGGCATAGGCGAAGGCGACGATGGCCAGCGCCAGCGAAGGCCATAGGAGCAACAAGGCGAGGGCGGAGAAGAAGACGCCGACCACAGCGCCCGTTAGCGCCAGAGCGGCGCCCAGCGCGTAGTATAGCGCAAGCCGCCATGCCTTGCCGTCGGCAGTCAGGCGGAAACCGGCGAACGGCAGCTGGCCCTGTGCCGGAAAGAGCCACAGGGCAAAGAAGCCGAGCAGCGCGCCGGTCGGGATGTCGATGAAATGATGCTGCCAGGTGGTCAGCACCGAGGCGCCGATCAGAAAGCACCAGCCGTGCCAGAGCCCCAGCAAAGGACCGGCGAGGCGCTGGCGCCAATGATCCCAGATGATCACCAACAGCGCGATATGCAGCGACGGCGCCTGGTTGAACGGCTTGTCGAAGCCGCCGAGGACCGCAAACAGGAAACCCGGCAGGCCGCTCGTTTCCGGCCGCACGAATGTGGCGGTCAGCGGAAACAGGATGAAGCAGGCGACGGCGACGATCTGCGCGGTGAGGTATCGGCCGGCCAGCCGGTCGACGCCCTGGCGGCTGTCGTTGAGCAGGAGCGACAGTCCGTAGAACAGGTTGATCGACCAGTAGGGCACGATTGTCCAGGCGACGAACGGAACATGGTGTTCCCAGGAGAACACGATGCTGCCGACATGGTCGCGCGTCGAGGCGAGCCAATTGGCGAAGCCGTAGGTCGAATAGAAGAAAGGCGCGAGGAAAGCGAGCCACAGCGCTGCGCGCAGGACGACACGCCCATAGGGCTCGGCGCTGGGTGAAAGTGGCGGGGGCTCGGCACTGGAAGGCATGCGGCGGTGGTCCTAAAGCCGCCTTGCCAGCGAGACGGTGAAGATGCCCCATTGGTCGATGCGCTGGTCGAGCTTCTCGAAGCCTGCCGCCTCGACCAGCTGATCCATCTCGCCTTGCGTGCGCCGCCGCATCACCCAGGCCTGGCCGCCGCGATGCGAGGTCAGGCTGCGCGCGATCATTTCGAGCTGCGGGTGCCAGGGCTGGTTGGTGTAAACGAGCAGGCTGCCCGGCTGCATGGCGCGGGCAAGGCCGCCGAGCGAGCGCGCAATCAGCGCATTGTCGGAGAAGAGCTCGTAAAGGCCGGAGACGATGGCGAGGTCCGGCGCCGGATCGAGCGCGGCGAGCCCATCGCCGTCGAAGGCGTCGGCGCGCTGGAACGACACGCTGGCCGGCAATTGCCGCTCGGCGATCAGCTTGCGGCCGAGCTCGACATTGAGGTCGGAATAGTCGCGCAGCCGAACGCTGGTCGGTTGCTCCCGGCTCATGTCGATCGCATCGAGGACGTAGCGGCCGTGACCAGACGCAATGTCCAGGATGTTGGTCGGCCGCCCAGCGGCCTTCAGCATTGCCAGCGCCGAGCCGATCAGCTCTTCGATGTGAAGCTTGCGCTGGCGGATGCCGCGCCAACCGATGGCGTCGAGGAAGGTCCGGTCGACCATGCGGCCGATCGGCCCCAGGCCGCGCGGCTCGTTCTCATAGACATAGTCGAGCGTCGAACCGGAATCGAAGCCGGTGGTAACGCCGACCTTCATGCCTTGCGAGAACCAGCTGCCGATGCGGATGCAGGCGCGGCTCATAGCCCAGTAGAGGCCCCTGGGCGAAAGCAGATCGAGCGGCGAGGCGAGGCGGTCGGCCTCGTCGCGCGTGTAGCCGGCGATGTCCGCCTGCTTCAGCTCTACAGCTTCCGCGGGTGCCGCGAACTGCGCTTCGAGGAACGGCCGGATCAGGTCGAGCGCCTTGGCGCGGTCGCGCTCGCCCAGCGTATCGTGGAAGAAGCCCGGCAGCACGTGGCGCTCCTTCGCGCGGCTGCCGAGATTGACGAAGAACTCGTGCTGCGGCGCGTGCCGCACCACCCAGTCGCTGCCCGACAGAAGAAGCTGCGTCGGCACGGTGATGGCGCGCGCATCGGCAACGATGCGCGCCGCGTGCTGATAGAGCTCGACCAGGATGTTCGAGGCGATCGGCCTTGTGATCAGCTTGTCGTTTTCGAAGGAAGCAATGCGCACAGGGTCATGAGTGAGAAGGTTCGCCTTGACGTAGGAATCGACGAAGAAGCGTCCCTTGATCTTTTGCCACAGCGCGATGCCTTCCTTGGCGAAAGGGACATAGAGTTTCACCGAGAAGGCGGGCGAGGCGAGCACCATGGCGCGCAGCTTGGGCGCATAGTCGTGCACCCACGCGGCCGCCAGCACCGCGCCGAAGGACTGCGCGATCAACGCGATGTCCTGCGCGGCAAGACCGTCCCTGGCGGCGATCTCACGCATGAAACAGTCGATATCGCGCACCAGCGCGGCGAAAGACGGAGCGTAGCCGCGCTCGCCGGCGGAGCGGCCGTTGCCGCGCGCATCCCAGGCGTAGAAGGCGTAGTCGGACATGCTGAGTTCGTCGACGAGATGCGCCATGCGGCCGCCATGCTCGTGCCCGCGATGGAAGAGCACGACCGCGCCCTTGGCCTTGGCCTGCATCGCCGGCCAGTAGCGGTAAAAGATCTGCGTGCCGTCATGGCTGCGGAAGGTGCGTTCCTGCGCCTGCCGCGCAAGGCTTTCCGCCGGCGCGCTGGCGACCTGTTCGTGAAGCATGGTGGTTCCCCCGGGCGGCATGGCGAGTCTCGGTGCTCAGCCGGTGCTGCCAATAAGACCGGCGCGTATCCGGTTTATGGCGGTCAGCAGCGAAAGCGTAGCCATGGCCGGAAACACAAACGGGGCGATTGCCTCCGGCCAGAGCCCGGCGGCGGCGAGCACGGCGACCACGCCGAGCGCCAGCGCCCTGTCGCTCTTGCCGAACGGCCCGGCATAGTTTCGCCCGATCCCGGCTGCGATGCCGAGCACGCCGGCGAACTCGGTGAGCGCCGCGGCGATGGCAAAGGAGACGACGCCCCAGGCGCCGAATTGAGGAAGGGCGGCGAAGGGCAGGATCAGCGCGAGGTCGGAGACGACATCGCAGATCTCGTTGAGGTACATGCCGAGCGTCGAGGCCTGGCCATGCTCGCGCGCTAGCATGCCGTCAATGGCGTTGAGCGCCATGCGCAGGAAAAGCACCAGGGGGATGAGGAAGAGCAGCGGGCTCCAACCGGGGAGGACCGCGATCGCCGATCCAGCCGCGATGGACAGCAGCGCAGCCGCGACCGTTATGCCGTTGGCCGTCACACCCATCGCCGCCAGCCTGTTGACCAGCGGCCGCAGCCTGTCCTGGAAAGCCGGCTTCAGTGCATAGAGCGTCGGCATTGCGATGATCCCCCGATCCTCGCCGGCAGATGTATCACAAACATGCCGAACGGCACCAGCGCAGCTGCTAAAACACTGTGAATCCTAGACAGTTGGCACCATGCCATGCACCCATTGCCTGAAGACGACGCCGGAGCCGGCGCTCTGTGGCGCTCTCATGCCCGCCTTGGCGAGCTTCGACCATGCAGCCCTGGCATGGCCGCGTGCGGTTGCCGGCTTCTGGAACAACGCAGCCACTTGAATAGTAAGCACGCTTATTATATATGCCGCTCATGGTTTCAGATGGCATCGACAGATTGGGATTTTTGATCCACGACGTGCAGCGCCTCATGCGCAAGCGCTTTGAGGCGCGCGCCAGCGGGTTGGGCCTTTCCTCGGCGCAATGGCGGCTTCTCGTCCGTGTCGCCAAGGAGGCCGGTGTCGCGCAGGCGCGGCTCGCCGAGCTGCTCGACATCGAGCCGATCAGCGTTTCTCGCCTCTGCGACCGGATGGAGGAGGGCGGCTGGATCGAGCGTCGCGCCGACGCGGCCGACCGGCGTGTGCGCATGATCTTCCCGACCGAAAAGGCCAACGCAGCCTACACCGATGTCAAAAGCCTCGCCGGCGAAGTCTATGAGGAATCGCTCATCGGCGTATCGCCGGAGGACCGTCGCATCCTGATCCGGGTGCTCGACACCATCGTGCAGAATTTGACCGACGGCGAGACGTCGTCCCTCGAAAAAATCAAGAATACGGAAGGGCGGGCAGCATGAACGCGGCAGCCAAGAAAGCAGACGACAACGTCACCAAGCTCGAGATCGAGGCGCCGGCGAAGCCGGAGGCTGCGCCAGTCTCCGCGGCAGCGGAGCCGCAGCCCGCACCGGCAGCACCGAGGAAGAAGCGCCGCACCGGCCGCTTCCTTTTGATGGTCGCCCTGCCGCTGGCGCTGCTCGCCGGCGGCGCCTATGTCTGGGTCACCGGCGGTCGCTACCAGGAGACCGAGAACGCCAACCTGCAGCAGGCCCGGATTTCGATTGCCTCGGATACGGCCGGCCGCATCGTCCAGGTCGGCATTGCCGACAACCAGACGGTCAAGGCGGGCGACCTTCTCTTCGTCATCGACCCCGAGCCTTACAAGATCGCGCTGGCCCAGGCCGACGCGGCTGTTGCCGCCGCGCGGCTCAATGTCGAGCAGCTGCGCGCCGCCTACAGCCAGGCGATGGCGCAGCAGAAGTCGGCCAAGAGCGAGGTCGACTATGCGCAGTCGCAATATGACCGCGCCGCCGATCTCGCTGAGAAGGGCATCAATGCCAAGTCGTCGCTGGACGAGGCCCGCAACGACCTCGACAAGGCCAAGCAGCAGCTCGCGGTCGCCGAGCAGGGCATCATCAGTGCCAAGGCGGCGCTTGGCGGCAACCCCGACATCGAGACCGACAAGCATCCAAGCGTGATGTCGGCGCTCGCCGCGCGCGACAAGGCCGCCTACAACCTCTCGCAGACCACGGTGAAGGCGCCGTCCGACGGCATCGTCTACCAGGCCTCGTCCTTCAAGGTCGGCCAGTATGTCTCCGTCGGCACGCCGCTGTTCGCGCTGGTCGAGACCGACGACACCTGGATCGACGCCAACTTCAAGGAGACGCAGCTCACCAATATGAAGCCGGGCCAGAAGGCCGAGATCGTGGTCGACACCTATCCGGGCCGGACCTTCGAGGCGACCGTCAAGGCGATCGGCGCCGGCACCGGCGCCGAGTTCTCGCTGCTGCCCGCCCAGAACGCCACCGGCAACTGGGTCAAGGTCACCCAGCGCATCCCCGTGCGCCTGGAACTGACCGACCCCGACGCCAAGATGGCGCTGCGCACCGGCATGAGCGCGACGGTCACCGTCGATACCGGCGTCGCGCGCGGCCTGCCGTCGATCTTCGGTCACGCCACGGCCGGCGAGCACGCGCAGTAACGCAAAGTGAAGCCCGCGGGCATGAGCGGGCGCAAGGGAATGGACTGAGGGGAGGGGTGGGAAAGCCGAGCGTTTGAGGCGAGCCGCGTCGCGGGTCGATCCAAGGCAGAGGCTTTCGACACGGATCCGTCGGTCCTCAGGTTTCCGGGCGGCAGGCATCCGCTCCAACAGAGACTTTCGGTCGATGTAACCCCCACATCGATCCTCGCGTTCCACCGCGACGAGGGTCTCAAAGGAAGGCGCCGCCGCCGGGCAACCCAATGTACCCGTTTTTGTTACCTGCTGGAAGTTCCACACCATGAGCACGCCCGAACCCTTCAAGGAAGTACCGCACCGCGGCCTGATCACGGTCGCGCTGATGCTGGCGACCGTCATGCAGGCGCTCGACACCACGATTGCCAATGTCGCGCTGCCGACCATGACCGGCGATCTCGGTGCCTCGCCGGACAACATCAACTGGGTGCTGACCTCCTATATCGTCGCCGCCGCCATCATGACGCCGGTCACCGGCTGGCTCGCCGACCGCCTCGGCCGCAAGGAGCTGTTCCTGGCCTCCGTCGTCGGCTTCACCATCTTCTCCATGCTTTGCGGCATGGCGTGGAGCCTCGGGACGATGGTGCTCTTCCGCCTGCTGCAGGGTGTGTTCGGAGCGGCGATCGTGCCGCTGTCGCAGACCTTCCTGCTCGATATCAATCCCCGCGAACGCCACGGCCAGGCCATGGCCATCTGGGGCGCCGGCATCATGCTGGGGCCGATCCTCGGCCCGACGCTCGGCGGCTGGCTGACCGAGAATTTCAACTGGCGCTGGGTGTTCTTTATCAACCTGCCGGTCGGCATCCTCGCCTTCATCGGCATGGCCGCCTACCTGCCTGTCGTCGCCAAGCGCGTGCGCAGCTTCGATTTCTTCGGCTTCGCCATGATCTCGCTCGGCGTCGGCGCGCTGCAGCTGATGCTCGACCGCGGCGGCGAGGTCGACTGGTTCTCCTCGACAGAGATCTGGATCGAGCTTGCGCTGTCGATCACCGGCTTCTGGGTGTTCATCATCCACACGGTGACGTCCGAACGTCCCTTCATCGATCCGAAAATCTTCCTCGACCGCAATTTCGTGACCGGGCTCGGCTTCATCTTCGTCATGGGCGTGCTGATCCTGGCTTCGATGTCGCTGCTCCCGCCGATGCTTGCCAACATCTTCGGCTACCCGACCGTCACCATCGGTGTCGTGCTCGGCCCGCGCGGTATCGGCACGATGATTTCGATGCTGTTCGTCGGCCGCATCATGCACAGGATCGACGCGCGTATTCTGGTCGCGATCGGATTCCTGCTCACCGCGCAGTCGCTCTACACTATGGCAAGCTTCACGCCGCAGATGGACAACTGGCTGATCATCTCTTCGGGCGTCATCCAGGGCCTCGGTATGGGCATGGTGTTCGTGCCGCTCTCGGCGGTGGCCTTCGCCACGCTCGACGCGCGCTACCGCACCGACGCCACCTCGCTGTTCAGCCTTGTGCGCAATCTCGGCTCGTCGATCGGCGTCTCGGTGGTTGCGGCGCTGATGGTGCAGAACACGCAGGTCAACCACAGCGAGCTCGGGGCGTTCATCAACCCCTACAACCCCAACCTATGGGCAGCCTCGCCCGCGGCGGCGAGCGGTGATCCCATGGCCCTTTCGCAGGTCGACAGGCTGGTCAACGTCCAGGCGATGATGATCTCCTACATCAACGACTTCAAACTCCTGATGGTGATGACGCTGCTGGCCGTCCCGTTCGTCATCCTGCTGCGCAAGCCGAAGGCCGCGCCCGCCGGCGGCGCGCCGGCCGCTCATATGGATTGATGTTTTGGTGGCGGTCTCCATGCCAGTCCCAATCACGCTGACATTGCGGCCATAAATGCAGCTCGGTTATGTCCGCCGAATTGACCGCTAAGCGCCGCATGTCGGTCATTGAAGTCATCCCGGCCGCCCACCAAAAGCGGTCACAACTGGTGTCAGGGCCACGGGAAGTTTGCTCCATGAGCATAGCTCCATAATGATCCCAGCATCGGCTTTTTCCAGCCCTGCCCACCGGCCAACTGTTTTGTGGACAGCATCGCACTTTGCTAATATTGCCGTCACTGCACTCGGCGAGGAAATCGCAGCATGTCGGACAAGGGTCCGGTCGCTTTGCCGGCGGCGCCGGTGGCAACAGGTTTTCTGGGCGGCAACGGCAACAATGCGTCCGAAGCCCGGCATGAGCGCCGGATCCTGACCGCGCTCTGCTACGATCTGGTCGGATCGACCGACCTTCTTGCCATCCTGGACATCGAAGAGTTCGAGGAACTGATATCAGCCTTCCAGCGGGCGGCTAGACAGGCGGTCGCGTCATGCTCGGGTGCCGTCCAGGTTGAGGTCGGCGATGGCGGCGTTGCTTTGTTTCCTGCCGAGATGGACGCCAAGGACGCGGCATCGCTGGCGATCCGAGCCGGGCTCGAAATCATCGACGCCTGCAGGCGCGTCGGTTCGGACAAAGGCCGCGCCGATTTGCATGTCCGGGTCGGAATCGCGACATCGATGACCCTGATCCACAAGGGTGACGCCGACACCGGTCATGACAATGTCACCGGCCCTGCCTTCGCGATGGCCACGCGGCTCCAGGCCATCGCGCAGCCGGATACGGTGGTCGTCTCGGACGCGACGCGCAACCTGGCGCGACGGTCACATGTGTTCAGCTTTAGGGGCACCCATGCGATCAAGGGGTTTGCCGAGCCGGAGCTGGTCTGGCGCGCGCTGAGTCACAAGCGGGAGGTCGATCGATTCTTCGCCTTCGGGCGGCTGAGCAGTCCGCTCGTCGCTCGCGAGGCCGAGCTCGCCACGATCGCCGAAGCATGG
>NZ_RZSR01000641.1:0-3545 GCF_004023265.1 Mesorhizobium sp. M1A.F.Ca.IN.020.06.1.1 | reverse complement strand
GAACAAGCCGGTGATCGCCTGCGTCAACGGCATGGCGGTGGGCGGCGGCTTCGAGCTGGCGCTGTCCTGCGACCTGATCTACGCCTCTGACCATTCTTCCTTCGCGCTGCCCGAGATCCGCGCCGGCACGCTGGCCGACGCCGCGACGATCAAGCTGCCGAAACGCATTCCCTACCATATCGCCATGGACCTTCTCCTCACCGGCCGTTGGATGGATGTGGCGGAAGCGCATCGCTGGGGCCTGGTCAACGAGGTGCTGCCCAAGGAGAAGCTGGAGGACCGCGTCTGGGAAATCGCGCGGCTTTTGGCCAGCGGCCCGCCGCTGGTCTTCGCCGCGATCAAGGAGACGGCGCGCGTGGCCGAGGCGCTGACCTTCCAGGAGGCCATGAACAAGGTGACGCGCAGGCAACTGCCGACGGTCGATATCCTCTACGGCTCGGAGGACAATATGGAAGGCTTCCGCGCCTTTGCGGAGAAGCGCGATCCGGTGTGGAAGGGTAGATAGGCCGCAGACGATGGCGTTCCGTCACACCCCCCTCTGCCCTGCCGGGCATCTCCCCCGCAAGGGGGGAGATCGGATGTCACGGTCGCTTTCGCCAATTGCCAGCGTCGCAGGTGGATCGCCGGCGCCCAAGCTGCCAATCTCTCCCCCTGCGGGGGAGATGTCCGGCAGGACAGAGGGGGGTGCTCAGGCTCGACCTTCGCGATCGGCCCAAGCGCTATGACCGACTACAAGACCCTCATCGACGTCGAGACCTGGGCTTTCATCGAGAAGACCAATTCCTATTACCCGCCCGACACGATCGACTACACGATCGCAGAGCAGCGGGCGATCTACGACCGGATGTGCCGCGAGTTCTTCGCCGGCTATCCGCAAGGCGTGACGGTCGAAACGTCCGCCATCGCCACGCCGACCGCCAGCATCCCGATCCGCATCTATAGCAACGCGGAATCGAACAGCGCCGCAATGGTGCTCTATGTTCATGGCGGCGGATTCATCCTCGGCGGGCTGGACAGCCATGACGATGTCTGCGCCGAGCTGTGCGCCCGCACCGGCTACGAGGTGGTCTCGGTCGATTACCGGCTGGCGCCGGAACATCTGCATCCGGCCGCCTTCGACGACGTGCTAAGCGCCTTTGAATGGGCCGCCAAGACCTATGATTGCCCTGTCCTGCTTTGCGGCGACAGCGCCGGCGGAAACCTCTGCGCCGCCGTTGCCCACGCAACGCGCGGTCACATCAAGAAGCCGGCCGGCCAGGTGCTGATCTATCCCAGCCTCGGGGGCGACCGCTCGCGCGGCTCCTATGTGGCGCATGCTGACGCGCCGATGCTGACCCTGCGCGATATCGAATTCTACCTGAACATTCGCACCGGCGGCGTGGACCGGACCGGCGACATCACGCTGTCGCCGCTCGCCGACGCCGATTTCGCCTATCTCCCGGCGACGGTGCTGATCACTGCCCAATGCGACCCGCTGTCCTCAGACGGCGAGGCCTATCGCGACCGCGTCGTCGCGGCCGGCGGGTATGCCTACTGGTTCGAAGAACAGGGGCTAGTGCACAGCTATTTGAGAGCCCGGCATACGGTCGGTCGTGCTCGCGCGAGCTTCACCCGCATCGTCGAGGCGGTCTCCGTGCTCGGCAGAGGCGAGTGGATCTGGTGATTTTGCCAAAGCGCGTGGCGTCGAGAATTCAAGCGCCGCGCTTCGGGGCTGATGCCAAAATCGCTGCTCTCTTTTCGGCGACTTGCATGAGACGGGCAAAGACAGCTCTACCAGCCGGACGCCTAGAGCATTTCACCGTTTCACGGAAACGACGAAATGCTCGGGCTTGTTTGTTCTGACGCAATTCCGGACGGAAAACCGCTCACACTTTTTCTCGAATTGCTCTAGACCGGATTGAACCTTTCCGACTCAGCCTGCGACTGACGGCCAGGCGCCGCATGGCGCGGGCCGGAAAGGGAGCCCGTATGATCAGAAATCCAGAGCCGCGGTGGTCCGAGGAAGCAACAGGAGCTCGGCGCGATCATCGGCTTCGGGATGGAGACGACGCGCTCGGCTTTCGGCTGATTCCGTTGACCCTGCCAGGCACCCGGCGTATCGTGAACAGGCGGAAAACAGACAATTCTATCAGGGACGAACGAGCCGGAACGCTGCGACTTACCTTGTTTTGCGCGGCGAAATCGGAGGGTTCTTCCGACGACTTCGGGGGGAGCTCAATGTCTCGCGACCGCGGCTCGTTCGTGGCTTTTCGCGGCGGCGGTTTGCGCCGCGCGATCGTGACCACCAGCGGAATTCTTGCCCTGGCACTGGCCGCCGGCTTTTGCCTCGGCGGTGCGGCAAAGGCTCAGGAAGCCCAGATCATCTATCCGGGCTCGATGGCGGTGACCGGCTTCCCCGGCACGATCATCCCGGATTTCGGCTCTCCCGATTCCGAAAAGGGCGGCCTGCCGCCCGGCGTCGACCCGGTCGACGAAACCTTCATCGACACTTCGCAGGCCTCGTTGCGCATTTTCAACGTCTCGCAACTCGGCGGCCCAGCTTCGGGCCAGCTCGTCTACACGCCGCCGCCCTTCGAGGTGACAGCCGGCCAGATCGGCGAGGTCTTCGGCCTCACTTATGACGACGGCGTGCGCGATGGCGTGCCGTCGGGCATTCCGAACCTCTATACGGCGGCGACCTCGCTGCACGGCATCGACATCGTCACGCCGGACGCCGACGAGGACGGACGGCCTGAGCGACAGCGCCGCGGCGCCGCCGGCGCTGTCTTCATGAACGGCCAGTTCGGCATCGAAAATGGCGGCGGACCGGGCACCATCTGGAAGATCGACGGTATCTCGGGCGCCGTCTCGAAATTCGCCGACATCGACACCAACAGCGGGCCCGGCATCGGCAACCTCGCCTTCGATCCGACCCATCGTGAGTTCTTCGCTTCGGATCTCGATACCGGGCTCATCCACCGCATCGATATCGAGGGCAATCTGATCGACAGCTTCGACCATGGCGTTGCCGGGCGTCCCGCGCATGGGCTGGCCCCGGTCGCCGACGACGGCGCCGTGATGGACATCCACGATACTGCCTTCGATTCGGAAGACCCCCGAACCTGGGGCTATACGCAGGATGCGCGCCGCGTCTGGGCCGTCGCCTACCATGGCGGGCGGCTCTACTATTCCGTAGGCGAGAAAGCCGAAATCTGGTCGGTCGGCATTGCAAGCGACGGGGGTTTTGGCCGCGATCCGCGCTGGGAACTGACGGTCAAGGCCGACCAAGATTATGCCGTCACCGATATCGCCTTCGACAATCAGGGTTTCATGTATCTTGCCCAGCGCGGCCCGGTCGAGAACCGCTACGATTACAGCCGCTTCGCCGATACCGGCAAAGGCGAGGTGATCCGCTACCAGCGCGAGGATCCGGACGATCCGGCAACGGAATCGGTCTGGGCCGAGGTGCCGCAGGAATATGCGGTCGGCTTCCCGCAGGGCAACCGGCAGTCGGCAGGCGGCGTCGACCTGCAATACCGCTACGACCCCGAAGGCAATCTTGACAC
>NZ_RZSR01000640.1:0-3550 GCF_004023265.1 Mesorhizobium sp. M1A.F.Ca.IN.020.06.1.1 | reverse complement strand
AGGCCGAACCAGGAAAGCCCGCGCTTGCCCAGCCTGTCGATGCCGCGGGCGGAGAAGAGCAGAAAACCCCAGATCACCGCCGGCACCAGCCCAGCGACGGCGGCAAGGCCGAAGAACTGCATGGCAAGGTCGGAAAACACCGCGCCCGCATAGCCCATGGCGTTGGTGACGAGGTTGTTGGTGGCGTGCGAGAAGCTTGGATCGGCGACGTTCCAGGTAGCGAGGCTGGCGACGCCGAAAGCGGTGAACACGAACATCCCGGCGCCGACCAGGCGCCCAACCTGCCGCCGCGCGAACGCCTGGATGCCGTGTCCCGTATCGGTCAGCGCGAGCGGTGCTGAAGCGCCTGAACGCATGCCTCTTCCCCGTGTGTCGATGCCTGGCCGGATGCGTGACGCATGCCGGGAGATTCGTCTCCCAGACTATCGGCGGGAAGGTTAAGGGCGCATTAACCATGGCCTTTTGCCGAGATGCTCCCCGGAAAGGAGATGGCGGGCCCATGAAGCCCGCCATCTCTCATTGGCAAAGACGAAACGATCAGGCCTGTAAGGACCCGATCTTCCGCACATCACTTATGGCCGGCGTACTGCATCAGGTTGGCGCAGAATTCGGCATGCGGCTTGCTCATCGCCGCGTCCTGGCACTCCTTCATCATCGCGTCCTGCTTGTCCTTTGCCGTCGTCGCCCAGGCGGCCTTGAAATCGGCCTCGGACTTCATGGTCTTCATGCTGGAATCGGTGAAGAACGGGGCCATGTTGTCAGGCGAGTCGAGCGCGCCAGCAAGTGCAACACCGCTGACCATCGACAGAGCCATTGCTCCCAGGAAGATATTCTTGCAGTTCATTGGTCGGTTCCTTCCCTGATATTTGGCGACACCACGATGGCGGTCGCAATCCCAGTACGGAACCGGAAGGGCGGACGTTTCACACATTCGCGATCAAGTGAATGTGATCGAAACGCTCCATGCTCATATCCGAGAAAAAAGGAGGCCCGGAAGATCTTCCGGGCCTCAAGGCGTGAGCCCCTTTCGAGGGCATCACGACGGGATCTTGGGAGTAAATCGGGAAAGCCGCGCCGCAGCTTTCCTTGATGTCCGGACCGGCGGGAGAAGGATCCGCCGGCCCTGGCAGGGTCGGCCTTACGGCACGACTTCGCCGTGCTGGGTGACGTCGAGACCCTCGACCTCTTCCTGGGTGCTCGGACGCAGGCCGACCAGCGCCTTGACGATGTAGAGGATGACCAAGGTGGCGACCGCCGTCCATACGATGGTGACAGCGACGCCGTATGCCTGCTTGGCGAGCGAGGCGCCCGACGACAGGCTGTTGATCGCCGGATCGGCGAGCACACCGGTCAGCAGTGCGCCGACGATGCCGCCGACGCCGTGGACGCCGAAGGCGTCGAGTGAATCGTCATAGCCCATGGCGTGCTTGAGCTTGACCGCCGACAGGTAGCAGACGACGCCGGCGATGATGCCGACGAAGAAGGCGCCGGTCGGGTTGACGAAGCCGGAAGCAGGCGTCACCGCGACAAGGCCCGCGACGGCGCCCGAGATGATGCCGAGCACCGAAGGCTTCTTGGCGACGATCCATTCGGCGAACATCCAGGCCAGCGCCGCCGCGGCGGTGGCGACCTGCGTGTTCAACATCGCAGCGCCGGCGAGGCCGTCGGCGGCCAGTTCCGAACCGGCGTTGAAGCCGAACCAGCCGACCCACAGCAGCGAGGCGCCGATCACCGAATAGACCAAGTTGTGCGGCGCCATGTTGGTGGTGCCGTAGCCCTCGCGCTTGCCGAGAACGAGCGCGCAGACCAGGCCCGCGACACCGGCATTGATATGGACGACGGTGCCGCCGGCGAAATCGAGCACACCGGCGGTGGCGAGGAAGCCGCCGCCCCATACCCAGTGGGCGACCGGCGCGTAGACGACCAGCAGCCACAGCGCCATGAAGATGAGCAGCGCCGAGAACTTCAAGCGTTCGGCGAAGGCGCCGGCGATCAGCGCCGGGGTGATGATGGCGAAGGTCATCTGGAACATCGAGAAGACGAATTCAGGAATGTTCGCCACACCGGGCGCCCACAGCGAGGAAGTGGTGATGCCGTGGTGGAAGAATTTCGAGGCACCGCCGATAAACTTGTTCATGCCGCCGCCGTCGGAGAAGGCCAGCGAGTAGCCGAACATGAACCACAGCACCGTCACCAGGCAGGTGATGGCGAAGCTCTGCATGATGGTGGCGAGTACGTTCTTCTTGCGCACCATGCCGCCGTAAAACAGCGCCAGGCCCGGGATGGTCATCATCAGCACCAGCGCCGTCGAGGTCAGCATCCAGGCGGTGTTGCCGGTGTCGAGCGCGGGCGCCGGGGCGGCCGGCGCTGCGGCCGTGGCTGCCGGAGCGGCCTCCTGCGCGAAGGCGGCGGCGGTGCTGAACGCTACGAGAGCGAGCGCAGCGGCCGCGCGTCCCGTCGTCTTCAAGGGGGAAGGAATATTCATTGAACTCTCCGTTGGAATAGCTGGTCGCCGCTCAGAGCGCGTCGGTGTCTGTTTCGCCGGTGCGGATGCGCACCGCCTGGTCGATGCCGAAGACGAAGATCTTGCCGTCGCCGATCTGGCCGGTCTTGGCGGCGGAGCTGATGGCTTCGACGGCCTTCTCGACCATGTCGGCGCCGACAGCGACCTCGATCTTGATTTTGGGCAGGAAGCTGACCGCGTATTCGGCGCCGCGATAGATTTCCGTATGTCCCTTCTGACGCCCGTAGCCTTTGACTTCGGTGACGGTCAGGCCCTGGATGCCGACGGCGGTGAGCGCTTCGCGCACCTCGTCGAGCTTGAACGGCTTGATGATTGCCATCACGATTTTCATAAGGTTTCACCCTTCGCTGTTGCGGTCCCCCGCGTTTGCACACCTTCACCGATCCTGAGGAGAGCCGGAGAGTGCAGGACTGGATTCAAGCTCCGTGCCAATTGCCGAAGCAGGGCATTAACCTGTTGTAAACAAACGGGATCCGCAGCCCTTGCTCAACAAACGGGCGCAGTGCCGCAATGGCTCATGATTAAAAAACGGGCAAAATTTGGAAAATGCCTGCTTTCTAGGCTTGCCTCGAAGCCGGCTCAGCGTTTCAGCCGAATGAGGCCTTCCTGCGCGACCGAGGCGATCAGCGTTCCGTCGCGCGCGAACAGCGATCCGCGGGTGAAACCGCGCGAGCCTTGCGTGGAGGGGCTGTCCTGCGTGTAGAGGATCCAGTCGTCCAGCGAATGACTGCGGTGGAACCACATGGCATGGTCGAGGCTGGCCGCCTGGATGTCGCGATCGAAGATGGCGCGGCCATGCGCGAAGGTCGAGGTGTCGAGCAGCGTCATGTCGGAGAGATAGGCAAGCACCGCCGCCTGCGTGGCGCGGTCTTCCGGCACCGGGCCTGTGGTGCGGATCCAGATATTCTGCTCCGGCTCCAGCTTTTCGCGGCTGGTATAGTGCTTGAGCATTACCGGCTTCATCTCGATCGGCCGGTCGCGCTCCCAGTAGCGTTTGATGCCTTCCGGCACCGCCTCGCCGAACTT
>NZ_RZSR01000639.1:0-3555 GCF_004023265.1 Mesorhizobium sp. M1A.F.Ca.IN.020.06.1.1 | reverse complement strand
ACGTACTGTCTTTCCCGGCTTTTTCCGTCCCGACGGGCGCCGAGTTGCCGCCGATGCTGGGCGACATCGTGCTTGCTTCCGAGACGGTTGCGCGTGAGGCCGCACTGGAAGACAAGCCGCTGGCGAACCATATCACCCATCTCGTCATCCATGGCCTGCTGCATCTTCTGGGCCATGATCACGAGACCGACGCCGAGGCCGAGGAGATGGAAGCGATCGAGCGCGCGGCGCTTGCGAGGCTTGCCATTCCCGATCCCTACGCGTAACAAAAAAGACCAATTGACCTGATGGCGATGAACGACAAACCAGAAACTGCCGCCCGTCCGGACGCCGGCAGTGCGGCCAAGCCTTCCGAAAAATCGGAAGAGGGCTCCAGTCCGAGTATTCCGACCGGCAGCGTGGCCGCCGAGCCTCCGCATGCCGGTCCTTCTCTCTTCGATCGCGTGCTAGGCCTGTTCAGGCACCGCAACGGCACCAACCTGCGCGAGGAGATCGCCGACGCGCTGGCCGAGACGGCCACCGATGCCGAATCCTTCTCGCCCGGCGAACGTGCGATGCTCAACAACATCCTGCGGCTGCGCGAAGTGCGCGTCGAGGACGTCATGGTGCCGCGTGCCGATATCGAGGCGGTCGAGATCACCACCTCGCTTGGCGATCTGCTTGGCCTCTTCGAACAGTCCGGTCATTCCCGCATGCCGGTCTATTCCGAAACGCTCGACGATCCGCGCGGCATGGTCCACATACGCGACGTTCTCGCCCACATCACCAAGGTCGCCCGCGTCAAGAAGGGCCGGGCGAACAGGAAGGCCCAGGCGCCGACCATCCTCGATCTGGCCCAGGTCGATCTCGCCCGCACCATCGGCGATCTCGACCTGATCCGTCCGGTGCTGTTCGTGCCGCCATCGATGCTTGCTTCCGACCTGATGGGGCGCATGCAGACGACGCGGACCCAGATGGCGCTGGTCATCGACGAATATGGCGGCACCGACGGCCTCGCCTCGCTCGAGGACATCGTCGAGATGGTGGTCGGCGACATCGAGGACGAGCACGACGACGACGAGCCGATGATCACCCGGATCGGAGAGGGCGTGTTCGTGGTCGACGGCAAGGCCGAGATCGACGACGTCGCCAAGATGATCGGCGAGGATTTCGCCGCGGGCGAGCACGGTGAATATGTCGACACCATCGGCGGCATGATCTTCAACACGCTCGGCCGGGTTCCGGCCCGTGGCGAAGTGGTGCAGGCCATACCGGGCTTCGAATTCCACGTGCTCGACGCCGATCCGCGCCGCGTCAAGCGGGTGCGCATCGTGCAGAGCCCGAAGGGCGAACGGCAGCGCCGCCGCGCGGCGCGCACGGAGCAGGCCTGATATTCGCTCATGCCGATCGACGACCCGTTCAAGCACGCTGTCCTCGGCTCCGGCGTCTTCTATCAATATCCCCGCGCGGCTTTGGCCTGGCTTCAGGCGGCGTTCGGCTTCGAGCCGAGCATGCTGGCGAGCGACAGCGACGGGCGACTTGTTCATGCCGAAATGCGGTTCGGCGACGGCTATATCATCGTCGATGGCGAATGGGCCGCGCATATTGCCAGCCCCGCCTCTGTCGGCGGCAAGAACACGCAGTCGGTTTATATCCGATTGAGGGAAGACCTCGGCGCCCATTGCGAGAAAGCGCGCGCCGCGGGGGCAGAAATCGTTGAGGAGCCCATCGATCGTTTCTACGGCGAACGGCAATATCGAGCCCGCGATCCAGAAGGCCATGTCTGGACCTTCACACAGACCGTGCGCATTGTGCCCAAAGAGGAGGCCGAGCGACTGAGCGGCCTCAGCATTGAAGGGTGGCACCGTTAGCGCGACCGTGAATTTGTTGCGCTTACTCGTGTTTGGAGCATCCGGCTCGGCCTGTTAAATCTCTGGCTGCCTGATTCGCGCGACTTGGAAAGTTGAATGCAGCGCTTTGCCGGCCGGATAATTCTGCTGTGGGGGTGGCGGCGGTCGCTGGTAGCGTTTGTCGCGGGAGCGCTCGCGGTTCTCGCCCAGGCGCCTTACGATTTCTTCGCCGTCTGTTTCGTCTCGTTTCCGGTGCTTGTCTGGCTGCTCGACGGCGCCACCGGTGAAGCCTCCGACGGCTGGCTGCGTCGCCTTCGCCCGGCTTTCGCCATCGGGTGGTGGTTCGGCTTCGGCTATTTCCTCGCCGGCCTCTGGTGGATCGGCCAGGCCCTTCTTGTCGAGGCCGACAGCTTCGCCTGGGCGCTGCCCTTCGCCGTCGTCGGCATCCCCTTTGGGCTCGCCTTCTTCTATGGTTTTGCGACGCTCGTGGCGCGGCTTTGCTGGAGCAGTGATATCGGCCGCATCGCCGCACTTGCCTTCGGCTTCGGCCTTGCGGAATGGCTGCGCGATTTCCTGTTCACCGGCTTTCCCTGGAATGCCGTCGGCTATGCCGCAATGCCGGTGCCCCTCCTGATGCAAAGCGTGTCGGTGACGGGCATGATCGGCATGAACGCGCTCGCCGTTTTTGTCTTTTCCCTGCCGGCGCTTGTCGCGGCGCGCCGGCATCTCAGGCTGGGCTTGGCCTTGTTCGTCGCTCTCGTTGCCGCTCACGTCGGCTTCGGCTATTTCAGGCTTGCCGTCCCAGCCCCGCCGGCCACCCGCTCGATCGACGTGCGCATCGTTCAGCCCGCCGTCGACCTCACCGAGAAATGGGATGCCTCGGTGCGCGACCGCATCTTCGCCACGCTGATGGGGATTTCGGCGAAGGCACCGGAGCAAGGCCATGCCAAGCCGCAACTGATCCTGTGGCCGGAAACGTCCGTGCCGTTCCTGTTCACGGAGCGTCCGGACGCGCTGACGGCCTTGGGGGATATGCTGGGCGACGGCCAGATGCTGATTGCCGGCGTGGTGCGCGAGGAGGGTGGCGCAGGCAATGCCGGCAGCCGTTATTACAACTCCGTGGTGGCGATCAACGACAAGGGCGAGATCGTCGATGCTGTCGACAAGGTGCATCTGGTGCCGTTCGGCGAATATCTGCCTTTTGCCGGCCTGTTCGAGCGTTTCGGCATAGGTCAGCTCGTTGCCGGACCGATGAATTTCGCCGCCGGCAATGAA
Organism: Mesorhizobium sp. M1A.F.Ca.IN.020.06.1.1; assembly: GCF_004023265.1. Classification (NCBI taxonomy): domain Bacteria; kingdom Pseudomonadati; phylum Pseudomonadota; class Alphaproteobacteria; order Hyphomicrobiales; family Phyllobacteriaceae; genus Mesorhizobium; species Mesorhizobium sp. M1A.F.Ca.IN.020.06.1.1. The sequence goes on along the minus strand of NZ_RZSR01000639.1, from coordinate 451 downwards.
CGCCATCCGATCGCGGTGCCGAACGGCCTGCGCGCCGTTCCGTTCATCTGTTACGAGGTCATCTTTCCTGACCTCGTTGCCATCGATGCAGCGTCATCCGAGCTTATTGTGAACGTCACCAACGACGCCTGGTTTGGCGACACGCCAGGCCCCTACCAGCACTTCAGGCAGGCGCAGATTCGTGCGGTGGAGAATGGAGTGCCTTTGTTGCGTGCGGCCAACAACGGCATCTCCGCCGTTGTCGATTCGCGTGGGCGCATCGTCGATGCCCTGGCGGTCGATGCGCGCGGCGCCATCGACGCCCATGTGCCGGTTTCCGGGCGCGCCCTGCTAACCGCCGATCAGCGGCGAATTAACGGATTGCTGATCATGTTGCTGTTTGCCCTCGCGGCCCTCACATTGAATGTAAGGCAGCGGCTACGGGTGAATTGACAGTCGGCACATTAGAAAC
>NZ_RZSR01000638.1:0-3556 GCF_004023265.1 Mesorhizobium sp. M1A.F.Ca.IN.020.06.1.1 | reverse complement strand
CCTTCACCGCGGTCGGCCAGCATATCGGCCAGAGCACCAACGAGGCGGCAAAGACCATTGGCGCCAACACCCGCGAGCTCAACACCATGCTTGCGGCGCGCTCCTCCGAAATGTCGAAGATTCTCGACGAGACGGCGCGTCCGCTGGTCGAGCGCTTCGCCCAGGGCGGCTCCGAGCTGCAAAAGAGGATGGAAGAGGTCACCGAACGGGCGACCGAGAAGCTGCGCAGCGAAAACGCGGCCCTCGTCAATGCGCTCGCCAACCGTACCGCGGAGACGCTCTCGGCGGTCGAGAGCGCTCGCTCGACGCTGGCCGACAGCGTTGCCGACCTTATCGGCCGCATGACCACCTCCAGCGCGCAGCTCAGTCAGCTGATCGACCAGGCGGCCGTCAATCTCGGCCAGGTCGAGGAGCGCCTGAGCGGCAGCACGCAGAGCTTCGCGGCGACCACCGAGAAGGCGGCCCAGACCTTTGCCAGCTCGGCGCGCCTCGTTGATTCCAACACGACGCGGCTCACCGATCTGTCGTCGGCGACGTTGCGCGAGGTCGCCTCGATCGCGACCAAGTTCGACGAGCACAGCCGCCTGCTGTCGAGCGCCTCGGACCTGCTGAGCTCCGCGCAGAGCAATCTCGAGCACACGCTGGAGCGGCAGTCGTCGCTGGAAGACCTCGCCGTCGGTCTGGTCAAGAAGTCGGAAGACCTCGAGAAAGTCATGCGCTCCTTCGAGACTCTTGTGGGCCAGACGATGCAGAATGCCGAGGGCCGGACGATGGAATCGGCGGAGAAGATTCGCACCGCCATCGCCGAGGTCGTCGATTCGGCGACGCGCCGCTTCGCCGACGCGACCGAGGAGATGCGGCGCACCGCAGGTTCCATCAAGAGCGAGCTGGACCTCACCCGCGCCGAGCTCAAGAAGGGCGTCATCGAGATGCCGGAGGAGGCCAAGGAATCGACCTCGGCCATCCGCCGCGCCGTCGCCGAGCAGATCAACGCGCTCAAGGAACTGTCGGATATCGTTGCGAAATCCGGCCGCAGCGGCAGCAGCGAAACCGGCGAGCCGCGCGCCCTGCGCCCCGCGCCGCAGGCGCCCGCTCGCCCCGCCGAGCAGCCGCTGCGCCGCCCGCCGGCGTCGCAGCAGCCTCAGCCGGAGCGCCCGGCGCCGCAGGCACCGATCGGCGAGACGACGCTGCGCGGCACCCTCGATCTCGAGCGCCCGGCGGAAACGCCGCGCCGCGATCCGAACGGCCGCACGCAGCAGGGCGGCTGGGTGCGCGATCTCCTGACCAACGCCTCGCGCGAGGAAGAGCTGAAGCCGGCGACGCCCGCGGAAGCACCGCGCGCGACCCCTGCCCAGCGTTCGCCGCTGCATGTCATGGAATCGCTCAACTCTCTATCCGTCGACATCGCCCGCGCTATCGACCATGACGCCTCGATCGAGTTGTGGAACCGCTACCGCCGCGGCGAGCGCGACGTGTTCACGCGCCGGCTCTACACGCTGAAGGGCCAGCAGACCTTCGACGAGATCCGCCGCAAGTATCAGGCCGAGGCCGAGTTCCGCGCCGCCGTCGACCGCTACTGCGACGATTTCGAGAAGCTGCTCAAGGACGTATCGCGCAACGACCGCGACAACATCATGGCGCAAACCTACCTCACGTCGGACACCGGCAAGGTCTACACGATGCTGGCCCACGCCAGCGGCCGCCTGCACTGAACGGGGCACATGTCAGACACTGAAGCGGGGGCATTGCTCCGCTTCTTCATTTTAGAATCCACTTCCAGTTGACGCAGGTCCCATCTTCGATTTGGCGGGGAAGGCCTTGAAGACAGCGATAATCTTCGACTGCGAATTTCTTTGCCTCGAAGGCTCGCAACGCAGATTTTGGTGCGCGGCTCATGATCCCGATCCGGTCATAGCCCAGGTCGGCGCAGTAAAGCTCGGACTTGAGGGGGAGTTTCCCCTATTAGGCACGCACTGCGCCTATGTGCAACCGATTGACCGATTGGCCGGGGATACGCGCTCGATCCGTTTTTCACCCAGCTCACCGGCATCACTGAAGAAACCCTGGAGACCGAGGGAGTCGAATTGGCAGAAGCTCTTGCCGACATCGACCGGTTCTCCGACGGTGCGCGCTTTTGGTCCTGGGGCAAGGACGAGCTGAACATGGTCGCGATCAGTTGTTATGTCGCCGGCATTCCCGTTTCCATACCAGCCAACCGGTTCGACAATGCAGTCAAGCTGCTGCTAGCGGCAGGGATGCCGATCGAAGATTTGGCGAGGACACCCAGCAACAAGCTGGCGGACTATTATGGCGTCGACCACGCTCCGTTGCGGGCACACGACGCGCTCGACGATGCGCTATCGCTGACCTACACCCTGCAACATCTGTTGAAATCCGAAAAATTGCAGGCAGACGTCTTCGAGTGTTTGTCTGCGTGGCACCGCACCGGCACGCGCATTCGTTCAGATCACCGAATCGGTCCAGCGGACGATGTCCTTCGCCGCTTGGCCGAACGCGTTGTCCAGGGCACCGACATAAGCGGCATTTCCGCCGCCCGAGACCGGTGCGCTGGCCGTGAAGTCCTTCGAGGCGCGCACCTCGCCATTGCGATCGTTGAGGATGCGCACGAACAGCTCGACATCGGCATGTTCGCCGCCATTGACCCGGACTTCGAAGGACCGCACCTCGACGATGATCTGGTAGTCGATCGCCAAACCCTCGCCCGGCTTGCCGACACCGGCAAAGCTGCCGGACCGCTGAAAAGTCTCGGCGAGCCTTGCCTGCACGATCAGCGGCAGGCGGTCCGCCCATTGCGCGCCCTTGAGGAACTGGATCGACTGGTCGGACGGCCTGATCACGATGTTCTGGCTGTCCAGCGCCTTCAGCGCCGAGGGTTGGGCGATCAGGATCTGGCGGCGGCTGTGGCCTCGCATGTCGAGCGAAGGCGCGGAAAGCTCGAACGTGTCGAGCGGCGCCGGCCTGCCCCCCAGTACCGCGCAGCCTGCAAGCGTGAACACGAGCGTCGCGGCAGCAACGGACTTCAACCCTCTCACTAACTTCACGCGCGATCCCCACTGTCCCCGGATCTGACGATCAACTTACAGCTGCAATCCATGTTCTTGGCGTTCGCAGCAGCGGAAGTCAACGCCGTGCCCTGCCGTCAAACTGACGGACCTCCCCCTCGCCGCCCGTCAGTATGCGCTGCGGGTTTCGGCTGAGATCTGTCACCGCTTCCTCGATTCGGCTGATCGAGCGCCGGCTGGCCTGGACCAGCGCCTCGACATCCTGCAGGCCCTGGCCGGAGAAGCGCGACAGATTGTCGACGATGGTGCCCAGCCGAGAGTTCAGCGTATCGGCAACCTGCTTGAAGGACTTCAGCGTCGCCCGAGCATCGGCCATTACGCCATTGGCTTCACCGGACCCGAGAAGCTTGTCGACCTTCTCGAGAATCCCGTCGACGCGCACGGAGGCGTCGTTGAGGCGTTGCGCAAGCTGGCGGGCATTCTTGATCGTATCGTTGATGTCGTCGGAGCGGTTGGCGATCTTGTCGGTGACC